>SYAK01000575.1 GCA_005788935.1 Pseudomonadota bacterium | reverse complement strand
CGAACGCCGCCGGTTCAGGTCGTCGTCGGTGCGCCGCTGTCATCGGTCGAGGCCGCGGATGTCGAGGCATGCGATGCGGACGACGCGACCGAGCTCGTCCTTCCCTATGAGGTCAATCGTCACGCGCTCGTCGTGCTGCTGCAGGTGGCAGAGGCCCACCTCGACCAGCTCCTGGCGCGGCTCGTCGCAGCGCGCAAGGTCCGACCCGCCCAGATGATTCTCGCCCTCGTCGCGCTGCTCGAGGTGCGCGACGCGGCGGACGAGGACGATGATGTCTCATGGCCAGAGACAAAAATCGCCGCAATTCTTGCCGCGTCTGCGGGTGCGGATCCGACCCCGCGCGAGCTGCAGGCCACCCTCGGGAGCGCGGCGAAGCGCGCGGCCGAGCGGCGGGGGCGCCTCGAGGTCTGGGACATCGGCCTCTACTGGCGGTCCTCGGGCTCGCCGACGGGGCAGCTGCAGCGCGAGATCGCCGAGATCGCTGCCGACGGTGTCCGCGAGGAGGGTCCGCTCGGGCGCTACCTCCGCGGCGTCCTGCGCGGACCGGGCGAGGCCTCGGTGGTCGTGGCGCCGCTGCTCGGCCTGCGGCAGGCGCGCCCGCTGACGGCCGATCAGCAACAGGTCGGTGAACAGGCGCTCGGCGGCGTCCTGACGTGCGCCTCGGGCCCGCCCGGGACAGGCAAGACCGAGCTCATCCTCAACCTCGCGGCCCACACCCTCATCGAGGCCACCTGCCGTCTCGCCGCGCGCGAGCGGCCGCCGCGTCCAATGGTCGTGACCTCGACCAACAACCGCGCGGTGGTCAATGTCCTCGAGGGACTCCTGGCGCCCGGAGGTCTCCCGCTTGTGCTGCGGGTCGGGAACATGCAGGTCCTCGGCGCGGCCACGCGGCGGACCTTCGAGGAGGTCGCCACCTGGCTCGCGTCGCGCCCTGGGACGACCGCCGAGGCGATGGTCCGCTGGGAGCGCCTGGCCGCCGATCTGCTGCGACAGCGCGCGGTGCTTCGCGACGCAGCCACCTGGCCCGTGCGGGTGACGGCGGCGCGGACGTCGCTCGACGGACTCCGGGGCCGGCGGGTTGCGCTCGAGGCCGCCCTCGCGATGGTCCAGGCGAACGGGGCGCAGCTTGCCCGCCGGACCTCGGACGACGCGCTTGCGGCCGAGCTTGCGAGTTTCGCTGCGTGGCTGCGTGAACGCGGGGGCCTCTGGGAGGCGCCCCTCGGGGCCCGCGAGCTCGCACCCTGGCGCGGGGCCGTGCCGAAGAAACTCGAGGGCTTCGCGCCACGCCTCAAGGAGCTCGAGCTGCCCGTCCCGACCATCGAGGCGCGGCCGACCGAGGGATTCCCCTTCGAGGAACTCGCGGACCGCATCGACGCCGTCCGGACAGCCCTCGTCGAGGCGCGACCCCAGGTCCCCGGGCTCCCCGAGGGCATGAAGGATCTCGCCGATCTTCAGGACGCGATAGCGGTCATTGCCGATGAAATCGATGAGGCGACGACCGTCCTCGCCGCACCGCCGCCGCCTGGCTTTGATGGCCACGATCCCACCGAGGCTCACCACGCGCTCTTCCGGCTCGCCTGTGAGGCCCGCGAGGCGTGGGCCACGGCACATCGCGACCTCCTCCTCCCAGAGCTGCGCGACCTCACCGGGCTTCTCGGCGAGCGTGCCTCGATGTTCAAGAGCCGGCTGCGGCAGGACGCCGAGGCGCGCCGCACCGTCAACACCCTGTTTCCAGTTATGGGATGCACGTTGCTGTCACTCGGCAACATGTTTCATGAAACACAGTCCGGAATCGGTCTCGTCGTCATCGACGAGGCGGGCCAGTGCCACCCAGCCTACGTCGTCGGCGCATTGTCGCGGGCGAGCCGCGCGCTCGTCCTCGGCGACGTCCACCAGACCGTCCCCATCCTGCAGCTCGAGAAGCCCCAGGAGCGTCGCATCCTGTCGCGGACCGTGCGGACCTCCGCGGCCGCGGCGTCCGTCGGGCCAGCGCGCGTCTTCCGGGAGGCCGTGACCTCAGCCCAGCATCTCGCTTCGCTCGCCTCCGCTCGCCAGCCAGCCCTCATGACGCACTTCCGCTGTGCGCCCGAGATCATCGCGGTCAGCGACGCCCTGTGCGGTTACGGGCTCGACGTGCGCACGCCCGCCCGCCCGCCGCTCGCCGATCTCCTGGCGCCGCTCGTCCTGCACGACGTCCGCGGCGCGCAGCACAAGCGCGACGGGAGCTGGCTCAATCACGCCGAGGCCGAGCGTGTCATCGGCCTCTTGCGCCACCTCCTCGCGCTCGGCGTCCGCACCTCGCAGCTCGCCGTCCTGACCCCCTACAACGCGCAGGAGCAGGAGCTTCGGCGCCTGCTCCGCGATCATCGCGTGCGGGTCGAGCGCCCGGCACACCTCGCAGACGATGAGGCCGTGGACGACGACACGCCCGACCTGTTCGGGTCCTCGGCGCCCGAGCCCGGCGTGGCGCTCGGCACGGTCCATCGCTTCCAGGGCGGCGAGCGTGACGTCGTCCTGTTCTCCACCGTCGTCACGCACCCAGGTCAGCTCGGCTTCCTCAACGAGCGCGTGAACCTCGTCAATGTCGCCGTCTCTCGCGCCCGCCGCCACTTCATCCTCGTCGGTCACGCGGAGGTCCTCGCGAGTGGCCCCGTGACCGGTCAGCTGATCGCCGCGCTGCGCCGTCGTCCGAGCGTTGCCAATGGCCCCCGAGACAGCGCTTGACACCGGACGGGGGACCGCGTGAGGTCTCGTCCTGTCGCCGGCCCGGAGGGACCCGAAATGCACGCCGTGACCGCGCCGCCCGCCGCAGAGTGGGCCTGGGGAGACCTCTTCATGCTGCGGGTGCCGTCGGGTCTCGTCGTGACGGACCAGGGGCAGGCCATCGAGTTCATTCCAGCCCACCCCGGGACCGAGGACGCCGACGAGCGCGAGGGCTCACGCGCCTGGCTGACCGTGCTCGCGCCCGACGGACCGGAGCTTGGAGGTGCAGGACCATCCCCGCGACACACCGCCGCGGAGGCCGCCCCCGAGGCGATCCTGCGCTTTGCCGCGTCGGTCGGCGCGTCACTCGGGCCAGACGGCATTCATTGCGTGCCCGACCGCGGCGTGACCTGGGCGCGGGCTGACTTCGAGGCCCCCGAGGGACGCTGGCAGGCCATCGCGATCGGGTGGAACGATCAGGTCGCCCTCTTCCTCGTCTCGGCGGCGGGCGGCGGCCTTGGTCACGCCAGCGACGACGGATTCCTGTCGGCGATGGACGCCCTCATCGGTAGCTGGCGCCCGCTCGAGCCCGTCCTCGACAGCCTGCCTGCGCGCGTCCTCACCGACGATGACGGCTTTTGACCCGCTCACGGGCCGCCGCGACCGTTTGCATGCGCGAATTTCGTCGATGCCCCTTGCCTCGACGCCCGCCCGTCGTGAAGTTGCCGTCCGCAGGGCCCCCCGGCCCGACCTTCAGCCAGCGAGTGTCTGCGATGAAACGCCCCGTCCGCCTGTCGCCGCTCCTCCTTCTTCCAGCCCTCGCGGCCTGTTCGCAAGAGCCTGGTCTCGATGCGGCCGCGTCAGCCACCGTCGGCCAGACCGCGGCGCCGATCGTCAACGGGCAGACAGAGACGGCCTATCCCGCCGTCGGCGCGCTCACGGCGCGCTATGGCACGCAGTACGGCGGTTCGTTCTGCACCGCGTCGCTCATCTCGCCCAAGTGGGTCCTGACGGCAGCGCACTGCGTCACAGGACAGGACGTCTCGGCGGCGACCACCCGCTTCTATCTCGGCAACGACGCGCGCCCGACCGCGACGGGTTCGGCGCCTTCGACGGGCGTCTTCCTCGAGGTCGACCGCCTCATCCCGCACCCGCAGTACAACGACCAGCGCCTCGAGAACGACATCGCCCTCGTCGAGCTGCGTAACCCCGTCTCGAACGTCACGCCGCTGACGTATCACACGGGCGGTCTCAGCACTTACATCGGCGAGAACGTGTTCTACGTCGGTTTTGGGGTGACCGACGGCATCAACGAGCGGGGCGCGGGCCTCAAGCGGTCTGCCCCGATGGGGCTCGAGGTCGTCTTCACGAATACCTTCCTGTCGAGCTACGACGGGTCGGGGACGTGCTTCGGCGACTCGGGCGGTCCCGCCTTCCTGACCATCAACGGGTCGCAGCGCATCGTCGGCCTCACGAGCGCTGGCGCTCCGTGCACGGGTTACAATTGCGACCCGTGCAAGACCGACAGCATCAACGTCCGCACCGATGCGTACGACAGCTGGATCCGGCAGACCATGGGCGCGCCACCGCCCAACTGCAACAACGACGCGAGCCTCTGCAACTGTGCCGCGGCCTGCCAGAGCGACGGACGCTGTGACAACGCCATCTGTCAGGTCGGGTCCTGCAACGACACCTACGAATGCGTCATCGCGTGCGGAGAGACCGACGCGGATTGCCAGCAGGCCTGCTATGACGCCGCGACGCCGCAGGGGCTGTCCGAGCTCGAGGCGATGTTTGGCTGCTTCCAGAGCCAGTGCGCGAACACCTCGGGCGACGCCTTCCAGCGCTGCGCCCAGGAAAAGTGCGGCAGCGAGATCCGGACGTGCTTCCCACCGCAGCCGGTCCCAACGGGCGACGACAACTGCGAGTCGGTCTACGACTGCATGACGGGCTGCCCCGACACCACGGGCCGTGACGCCTGTCTCGAGCAGTGTTTCTTCGGCGGCACCGAGACCGCCCAGACCCAGCTGAACGCGATGTTCGGTTGCTTCGAGGCCGAGTGCGCTAACCGCTCGGGGCAGGAGTTCCAGACCTGTGCCCAGAGCAAGTGCGGCGGGGAGATCAGCCAGTGCTTCGGCTCGGATGCCCCGTGCGATCTCCTGGGCGGGGACTGCCAGGGCGGCGAGGCCTGCTGGCCGACGACCTCGGGTACGACCGCCTGCTTCCCATCGGCCGACCACGCGGACGGCGACGGCTGCAACCCGAGCGCCGACGGGCTCGAGTGTCGCGATGGCTCGGCCTGCGTCGGGGTGTCAGCCTCCGAGGGGTATTGCGAACCTTTCTGTCGCGCCAACGGTGATTGCGCTGCGGGCGAGACCTGCAACCTCAGCGCGACCGGCCTCCGCGGCGTAGGCCTTTGCGAAGGCCCAGGCGACACCTGCGTCGACGCCGACGGTGACGGCGTGTGCGCGAGCGACGACTGCAACGACCGGGCCGACGGGGTCAGGCCGGGCGCGACCGACGTCTGTGGTGACGGCATCGATAACGACTGCAGTGGCGCGGCCGACGAGGGCTGTCCGACCGACCCTGCGAACCCGGGCGACCCGTCGGACCCGGGCGACCCGTCGAATCCGGGCACGACGACACCTGGCACGAACGTCGACAGCAGCAGCGGCTGTTCGGGTGGTGCCGAGCGCTCTGGCCCGGCGGTCCTCGGGTTTGCGCTCGTCGGCTGGCTGCTGCGCCGCTCGCGCAGCGTCGCCTGAGAGGCCTCGCTGGGGGAGTTCGGTCGATCCGGTCGAAGGTAAACTCGCCACGGTCGAACGCGCGATCCGGTCGAAGGCGAGCTCGCCGCAGGCGCTCAGTCGCTCCGGTGGAAGGTGACCTCGCCGTGGCCCGCCGTGCCCGCCCAGTCGCATCGCAGGAGGCCCTGTGCGACGTCGTGGCGGCAGTCGTAGGCGACATCATAGCCGGTCGACGGCACGTGGATGGCCCAACGGAGGCGCGGGTCCTCCCAGGACGTCGCCATGACGACGTAGACCTCGCCGTCGTCGTCGATGACGCTCGTCACGGCGAAGCCTCCGCCCGACGCCTCGACGGTCGCTTCGGCCCCGGTGTCCTGGTCGCGCCAGAGGCCCGGGAAGCCGACGACGGTGCCGTCGACCCCATCCTGCATCGACAGGGGGCGGCGCGACTGCGGCGCGGCCGATGGCGCGACGCGGACGCTCGCGGAGGCGCAGGCCGAGAGCAGGCACGCGCCGAACGCAAGGTGCTGGATGTTCAGAGGCTTGGTATGACGCATCACGTTACGCATCGCGTCACGGGCGTGGGACGCAGCGGTCATTGACGCAGCGCTGGTTGGGCGAGCAATGCCCGTCGATCTCGCAATCACGGCAGTAGTTGCTGAAGCAGCGGGTCGAGGCGGTGCCGCAGCGCGGGCAGCCAGCCGGGTTCAGGATGCAGAAGGAGGACGGGTGGTTGGACGCATAGGACGGGTTCTGGCGGACCGGGTGGAAGCAGCCTGGCTCGCAGCGCCCGAAGAAGCACACGTGTCCCGTGGCGCAGTCCTCGTAGGTCCGGCAGCCGCCCGCGGCGACGTCGACGCACTGGCCGCTCGCGCAGACCTGACCGGTCGGGCACGGGGCCGACGCGTTGCAGCCGTCGCTGCAGTAGCCGAGCAGGCAGATTTGACCGAGGGGGCATGCGCTCTGGCTCCCGCAGGCGGGGCCGCCGCAGCGCCCGTCGACGCAGCCCGCGCGCAGCACGAGGTTGTTGCCGTTGTGGGCGTCGGTGCGGGGGCAGTCCCGGACCGAGCGGCACTCGGGGACCCAGGCGCCCGGCTCGGAGGCCGTCAGGAAGAGGTTGCTGAGGTGTCCCGCGACGCCGGTGTCGAGCCCTGTGAGGCGCAGCCAGACCGGCTGACCCTCGGGCAGTATGCGATCGAGCTGCAC
This sequence comes from Pseudomonadota bacterium, assembly GCA_005788935.1. The sequence continues at coordinate 3,913 of SYAK01000575.1, read as the reverse complement.
GGTCCCGGCCGGAAACGTGAAGTAGGACGGGGTGATGGAGCCGGTGTAGTCGCCCGGGAGGCTCGCCTGGTTCAGCATCCGGATGGGGTCCCCGTTCGCGAAGGATGATGGCGCGACGGCGCCCGCGCTGGTCGTGACCCAGGCCTCGGTGCGCGTGGCGCCCGCCTGCCCCGGGTCGCTGCTGTAGACCTCGATGAGCAGGTGGTTGTCGATGGTCCACGGGCGGGTGGCGTCGGCGCTGCCAGCGAGCGAGACGGTCACGCCGGGCGGGCGGCTCAGGCAGAGCGTCATCTGGGTCAGCACCTTGTGGTTGCTGCTGATCTCGGTGAAGGCGCCGTTGCGCTGGGCATAGATCTCGGTGTTCTTGTCGGGCACGCCGGTCGAGATCTGCAGCGCGCGCAGGTCGCCGAGGTTGTTGCACGCATTGAACTTCGGGTTGATCTGGCCGGTCAACTGGACACGAGCGCCCGAGGCCGAGCCGGGGATGGCGCAGCCCGCGCTCGTGCGCGCGCGCGACTCGATCGCGAGGAGGCCGGGGGCTGTCACGCCGATGGTCCCCTGGATGACGAGCGCGCCCGACGCGGCGTCCGCAGGCAGGGCGACCTCGAGGCGGCGGTCGTCGAGCGTGACGGGCGTCACGGGCACGCCGTCGAGGGTGACGGTCTCAGCCGTCACGGCGAGGCTGCCGAGGGTGACGACGAGGTGGTGCGCCGTGGCGCCCGGCGTCCGGGTGAAGCGCACGGCGACCCGGACGGCGTCGCCGCGGAGCAGCGGGTCGTAGCCGTTCTGGTTCGGGGTCGTGACCTCGGGGAGCGGCGTCTGGTCGTGGACGGTCAGGTAGGTCCGCGCGACCTCGCCGTCGCAGCGCTCGGGGACGCAACGGATACCGTCCTCGACGAAGCCGTCGGCGCACAGGCAGGCGTAGCCGCCAGGCTCGTTCGGGGCCTGCTCGCAGCGGGTTCGACCAGGCTCCGTGCATGGGTCGAACTCGCAGGCCGCGACACAGCTCGCACCGTCAAGGACCCAGCCGGCCTCGCAGAGACACGACGCCACGTCGCCCTCGACGGTACAAATGCCGTGCTCCCCGCAATCACGCGTGGCGCACGGGTCTTCGGTGGCGTCCTCGGCCGCGTCGAGGCTGGTGGCGTCGCTGGCCTCGGGGAGGGCATCACCAGTCCCGGGGAGGGCGTCGTCCTCCGTGTCGTCGGCGTCGGGCGTGGTCGGCGCGCTGTCATCGGACGCGCTCGCGTCGGGCGCGGGCAGGGGGGCGTCGACAGCGGGGCCTGAGGTGGTGCCGTCATTGCAGGCGGTCACGAGCATGAGGGCGGCGAGGGCGGCGAGGACGGGGCGCATGGGGTGCTCCGTGGGGTGTCCGTGGGGGTGAACGGATGGGCTCAACGCGGCTTGATGAGGCCGGCGCGGCCACGCTTCACCCGCCCCTCGTCGGGGGTGGCGAGCGGCGTGCGCATCGCTTCGCAGACGAGGTCGGCCATCAATCGGCGGGCGCCGACGAGGTTTTGAGGCCGGGTCGCGCCGTCACCGAAAACGACGCGGACGACGCCGCGGCGATCGGCCTGCAGCGGGCGGAAGGCGATGATGCGGGCCTGCTCTTCGGTCGAGAAGGCGCCGCACTGCTTCACGTCGACCCGGAGCTCGACAGCGGAGGGCGCTCGGCGGGCCGCTTCGGCCCCGTCGAGGACCTCGAGGCCGTCCTCGTCGACCTTGACCATCGGGCGGGTATACGAGACGGCGACGAACTCGGGGGGCACGGTGTGCCCGGCGTCGATGAGGAGGGGGTCGTGAGCGCGGCTCATGGCTGGGATTCTCCCGCGAGTTGCGTCAGGGCGAGCTCGGCCGCGCGTTGCTCCGCCTCGCGGCGGGAGCGGCCTTCAGCGCGCACGGTCAGGTGGGGCGCGATGACGACCGAGACCACGACGGACTCGGGCGCTGTCGACTCAGGGTCGAGGAGGTAGCGCGGCTGGAGCTTCCAGCGCGCCTGAACGAGCTCCTGAAGGCGCGATTTTGCGGGCTTCAGCAGCTCGGCGTCGCGCGGTAGCCCCAGGTCGTCGGCAAAGAGCCGAGCGAGGAGCGCGCGGGCCGCGACCTGGCCTGTGGGGGGCGCGTCGAGCCAGAGGGCCGCAACGATCGCCTCGAAGACGTCGGCGAGCACGCTGTCGCGGTCACCGAAGCCCTGCGCGGTCTCGCTGACGCCCGCGGTGATGAGGGGAGGCAGCGCGAGGGCGCGGGCGGCTTCGGCAAGGCGGGCCTCGCGCACCATCGCGGCGCGACGGACCGTGAGCGTCCCCTCGCGCGCATCTGGGCAGCGCGCGAAGAGCAGCTCGGACAGGACGGCGCCGACGAGGGCGTCCCCAAGGAACTCGAGGCGCTGGTAGTCGGGACCGGCCTCGGAGGCGCCAGGTCGCGCGGCGCGGCGTGCGGGTACACCCGTGCGGGAGGGATGCGTCAGCGCGGCGATGAGCAGCCCGCGGTCGGCAAAGGCGTGGCCAAGCCGGGCCTCGAGGGCTTCGAGGGCCTCGGGGGCGTGCGCGGGTGACGGCACGGGCTCGGAGTCCGGGCGTCGGTGGGTGGCCTTGCGTGCGGTCATCATGGAGAAAGCGCCGGGGTCATGCCCCAAGCGGGCGCGCGAGGCAAGCACGAGGGCGGGCGGTTGCGCGAGTGGGGCGGGGGCGCAGGGCTTGCGCTGAAGGGGCGGACCTGCGAGCCTCGGACCATGGCGGACGTTCACGGCGCAGCGGCAGAGGGGGCAGGGCAGGGCAGCGCGCGGCGTGACAGGCCGAGAGGCCCATTTCCGCTCGCGATGCGGATCCTGTGGTGGGTCTGGTGCGCTGTGCTGGTCGGTCCGATCTTCGTCGGCGTCCTGCGCGGCACCTTCGGGCCCTGACCGCCCGCGTGCGTCTCAGGCGCGTCGCGTGATCGTGACGCGACGTCGCTCGCCGCCGAGGTCGTCGATTCGGACCCGCACCGTGGCGGCCTGGGAGGCCTCGGCGACGTTGTCGGCCCACTCGAGGGCGATACAGCGGGCGTGGACCAGCCAGTCGCGGAAGCCGAGGGCCTCGAGCGCGTCCGGGTCGTCGTCGAGGCGGTAGAGGTCGGCGTGGATGAGGTCTTCACCCGAGGCGAGCGGGATGGCGTGCACGAGCGCGTAGGTCGGGCTCGTGACAGGCTGGTCGGGGGCGGCCCCGAGGCCCGCCGCGAGACCGCGCACGAAGGCGGTCTTGCCCGCTCCGAGCGGGCCGTCGAGGGCGACCACGGCGCGCCTCGCGATGACGCCGCCCAGCGCTCTTCCGAGGGCCGCAGTGTCGGCCTCGTGCGCCGTCTCGGTCGCATGTGAGGCGACGCGTGCGGCCTGCGCGACCGCCGCGAACGCCGCGAGCTCGGTCGGGTCGAGGCTCACTTGAAGGAGACGGCGACGACCTCGTAGGTGAACTTCCCGCCCGGGGCCTGGAAGACGACCTCGTCCCCGATCGTCTTGCTCATCAAGGCCTTCGCGATGGGGGCCTTGTAGCTGATCGAGCCTGTCTTCGTGTCGGCCTCGTCCTCGCCGACGATCTTGTAGGTGACTTCCTCGTCGCTATCGAGGTTCAGCAGCGTGACCGTCGCGCCGAACATGATCTTCTGCCCCGAGAGCTTCGACGCGTCGATGACCTGGGCGCGGGCGATCTTGTCCTCGAGGCCCCGCATCTCACCCTCGAGGAAGCCCTGACGCTCCTTCGCGGCGTGATACTCGGCGTTTTCGCGCAGGTCGCCGTGGGCCCGCGCCTCTTCGATGTCGCGCACGTTCTGCGGCCGATCGTGCTCCTTGATCTGTTTGAGGCGCACCTTCATGCGCTCAAGACCCTCGGGGGTGATGACGTAGGGTTCCATGGTGGCCCTTTGCGGTGGCGGGAGAGGT
>SYAK01000574.1 GCA_005788935.1 Pseudomonadota bacterium | reverse complement strand
GTTCCGCAGGTCATGGTAGCCCCACCTGACGCGCTCGGCGCGCATCAGGTGGACCAGGTCCTCGGGCCCGACCCGACGAACGGCAACATGTTCTTTGCGGGCAAGGTCAACGCGGGTGCGCCCGGCCAGCAGATCCCGCCCGCGCTCGTCGCGGGGCAACTGCAGGCGCAGGCCGACGAAGCCAATGGCGCCATCGCCGGTTGGATCGACGAGCAGCGCGGCAAGGCGAGCGGGCTCGAGGCGGCCAAGCAGGAGGCGCGCGCGCCGATCGACGGGGCGGTGGCTCAGGCCGAGGCGCAGGTCACGGCCGGGCTCGGGCAGGCGCGCGGCGCCGTCCAGTCCCAGTTTGGCTCCGCGCTGCAGGCGGTCCGACAAGAGGCTGCCGCCGCCGCCGCCAAGGCCGAGGCAGACTACACGGCCGCGGTCGGGCGCGTGGACGCAGCACTCGCCACCGCCCAGCAGCAGATCTTCGACATCTCGCTCCGGCAAAAGCAGGCCGCGCTCGCGAAGCGGACGACCTTTGTCGGACGCGCACAGGCGGCCGTCGGTGACGCCTGCAATAGCGCCAAGGCCATCGCGCGCCGCTTCGGGCACAAGGCGCGGGCGGAGGCCGGGGCGCGGCGCAAGTCGTACCTCGCGTCGAAGTCGAAGGCCAAGGACTCGAGCTGGTACAACGGCGCCGACTACGAGCGAAACAAGTGGCAGGCGCGGGCCGACGCCGCCACGAGCGTCGGCAACGGCTACTTCGACGGCTTCGAGAAGGGCGGACGCGATGTCGCTGGCGACATCCGGAAGTCCATCGGAGACATCACGAAGGGTGGCAACGAGATCATCCTCGGCACTGTCAAGCACATCTCAGACGGCTCCGCCGCCGCACGCAAGGGGCTCGTCAAGCAGGCGCAGGGTGCGAAGAAGGGCCTCGCCCAGCTGCGCGCGGCCTCGGTCGAGGCGATCAACACGGCCCGCAGCGCGGCCGAGCGTGAGCTCCGGGCGGCGCGCGCCACCGCGCTCGGCAATCTCGACACGCAGGCGGACGCGATGAAGGCCCGCGCGCGGCAGTCGGGTGAGAGCCTGTCGGCCGGGCTCGAGAACGGCTGGAACATGCTGCAGCAGGGCGTCACCGAGCGCATCGCGGGCATCGCGGGCCTGTCGGGCGAGAACCCGCCGGACGTGGAGGCCCTGCGTACGATGCTCGACGGCGAGCGCGTCGGGCTCGAAGGTGCGATCGCGGCGGGCAGGCAAGGGCTCGAGCAGCAGCGGTCCGAGGGGCTCAACGACCTCCTCGCGACCGGCACGGAGGCCGCGGGCGCCCTGACCCAGGCGGCCACCCTCGCCACCTCGCCTGTGGCGGGTGCGCTGCAGACCTTCCGCGCCGCAATCGCGCAGGCCCGTCAGGGCTCGGCGAGCGGGTCCGCCAAGGCCGCGGCGGGCTTCGAGCGGGCGGCGCAGGGCAGCGTGCGGGGTTTCAAGAGCACCACGACCGACGCGCTCAAGCGCCTCGACGGCGACCTCGCGAGCACGATCGCGGGTGCTCGGCGGGCGCTCGCGGCGGCGATGCCGAAGATCGAGGCCGAATTCCAGAAGAACCTCGCCAAGCTCGGCAGCACCATCTCGCAGGAGGCCGAGAAGGCGGCGGCGAAGGTCAAGCCGGCCTGGCGCAGCATCGCGTCGTTCCTGTTCAAGATCCTCATCGCGATCCTCGTGACGATCCTGACCGTGCTGTCGGGCGGGCTCGTCGGGGCGATCGTCATCGGCATACTCGGCGCGGCCGCGAGCTACGCGATCGGCGACTGTCTCATCGGCGGCGACGAGTTCAGCTTCACGACGCTCGCGATCGAGATGGTGAAGGGCGGATTGAGCGGCGCCCTCGGCTTCGGCGGCGGCAAGCTCATTCAGAACACCTGGCCGCTGGCGGGTCGCGTCCTCGCCAACTTCGCCGTGAACTACGCCACCACGGCGGCGTCTGGCCTCGTCCAGGTGGGCGCCGACATATTCGTCCTCGGAAAATCGAGCGCGGCCGCCTGGGACTCGTTCGCGGGCAGCATGAAGCAGAACCTCGGCCCGAACGTGGTGCTCGCCTTCGTCGGCTCGTACCGGATCGACGCCCCGGGCATGACGCCGGGAACGACGTGGTCCTCCAAGTTCTCGAACTATCGCGCGGACATGGGGGCCCCGGGCATGATCGGGACCACCGTCGGCTCGCTGGTGACGCCGTTCGTCCCGGGCGCCCTCAACGACGGCATGCCGAACCGCGGTGACCGCGACGACATGCAGACGTCGGGCCGGGACGCCGCCCTCGGGAAGGGAGACGACAAGAAGGGCGGCAAGAAGAAGGCATGACCGCGGCGCTCGTCATCTTCGGCCTGAGCCTCCTGCTCTTCGCTGGGACGCTCGGTCTCGCGCTGCGGCGGGTGCGCTTGATGCGCGCGCTGCGCAGTCGCGGGGTGAAGGTTCGCGCGACCCTCGTCGGCGTGACCTACGCAAGCGGCGGCTTCCGGACGCGCCTCGCGACGTGGCGCTTTCAGGCCATCGATCCGAAGACTGGGCAGCGCCGCGAATTTCACGGCACGAGCCCCTACACGGCGTCCGACATCCTCGACCCGACCCCGGGTGAGGCGGTCGAGGTCCGTTATCTGCCCGACGACCCGAGCGTCTCGGCCCTTCCCAGCGCCCGCGCGCTCGACGGGAACATCGTCGTGGCCCTCGGAGGCTTCGCCGTGCTGACGGGGATCGCGCTCCGCGATCTGCTCGAGGGGTGGTCATGAGTGGACCCGACGCCGATCAGAGCCAGACCGCAGCGGCGAGAATTCCCCTCGGGTGGGTCTGGTTTGACGCCATCGATGGGCGTTACATGATGTGGAATGCCGACATTGCCTCGCCCGAGGGGTCTGGTCCGACGGTGGCGGTCGTCGCCGTCGACGGGCGCCGCCTGAACGTGCCGCGACGCCTGTTGACCGCCCACGCGCTGCCCGCGGCCGTGGTGACGCTGCGCCTCGCGGTGGCGCTCGAGGAGGCGCTCGAGCGCTCTGGACAGGCCCTCGCTTTCCACGGCGCGAAGGACCAGGCCGCTCCGCCACGCGATCTCATCGCGCTGCACGCGGAGGCCGACGGGGACGCGCAGGCCGTCGTCGACCGGCTCATCGCGCGCCTCGCGACGCCCGCCCCCGAGGGTCAGCCCGACCCATTCACCGCGGCGGATGACCTGCTGCGGCTGATGACCAGCCTCGTCGGCTTTGGCCCGGCCGCCGAGCCGCTGCTCGCGCGGCTCGAGGGTGCGTTGGCGCCCGACCCGGCGGCTGGCCGTGGCTTCGACGCCGCGGAGGCCGACGCTGTCCGCTCGTGCATCGCCGACGCGGTCGCGCAGGAGCTCGGCGCACGTTGGCGCGCCGTCCCCCTCGTGGATCTGGCGAACCCGCCCGAGGCCGACGGCGCTCTCCTGGCCGCAGAGCCTCAAGGCACCCTCCCGGACGATGACGTCCCGGAGGCGGACGAGGAGGCGTGGCCCGAGCTTGAGGCGCTGCCCGGGATCGAGGCGTTCCCCGAGCTGCCAGTCGATGAGTCCGACCTCGACGATGACGACGATGAGGCCCTGCTCGAGGCGACGACGCGCGACGACGACGACCTGCCCGACGACGATGAGGACGCGCTCGACGGGACGGGCGACAACGACGACCGCACGTGAACGGGCCCCTCAGTCCCCCTTGGCTGCCGCCTCGCGGGCGGCCTTGAGGTCGCGCTCGCGGAGCTCGAGCGCGGCGAGGCGCTGCTTCAGATCCCGGTCGCGCGCTTCGAGCAGGGTCTCACGCTCCCGGACACGCCGGTCCTTCGTGTCGACCGCGTCCTGACGCTGCTTGAGCTTGCGCTCGGCCTGCTCCGCGTCGAGCCGGGCCTGCTCCGACTTCTGGGTCATGCGCTGAAGGGTCTCCTGCTGCCGGATCAGCTCGGCCAGCTCCTTCGCGACGTTCCGCTCCCGCTTGCGCAGGGCCTCCTCGCGACTCGACAGGTCGGCGGAGGCGCGGGAGACCTGTTCGGCCTCGCGCTGCATATCGGCCATCATGCGCTGCATTTCCGAAGTCTTCGGCTCGAGCGCCTTCTCAGCCGCCTCGAGCTCGTTGAACTGCTGCATCACGAAGGCCTCGGACTCGCGCAGGTCCTTGCGCTCGTGCTCGAGGCGGAGGCGGTCGGCTTCGATCGCCTCGCGTCGCTCGATGATGGTCGCATGCGCCGCGGCGAGGTCCTGCTGCTGCAACCGCTCGAGCTCCTCGGCGAGCTGCTCGCGCTCGGCGAGGTCGAACTCACGGCGTTCGAGGTCTGCGGTCCTCGACGCTGCGGCCGCCTCGACCTCGCGCGACAGCTGCTCCCGCTCGGTGGCGAGCGACTGGCGCGATCGTTGGAGTTCCAATAGTTGCTGTTGCAAACGCTTATGACCAGCCTCGAGGTCGCGTGCCATCCGGCGCGCCTCGTTATGAGCCCGCTCGAGTGCCGGCCCCATCGGCAGACAGGCACCCGCGAGCAGCTGCCGCTCTCGGGGTCCGAAACGGCCCGCGCGCAGCAGCCCGAGCACATCACCCATCGACGCGAGCGCTGCGCGTGCCGCTGGCTCAAGCCAGGTGCCGACCCGCATCGCCGCGTCGACGTCACCCGCGTCGAGCCACGCCTCGAAGGCGCCCGGCCCGTCTTCGTGCGCCTCAAGGAGCCGCGCCAGCTCGTCGTGGCGCGCGGTGGCCCGAAGCAGCGCCACCTTGCGGGCGAGGTCCTCGGCGTCGACGATCGGCTCGAGCGCCACGCAGACCTCGATGGCCGCATCGTGGCGCGCCGCCGCGAGCAGGGTGTCAAGCGCGCCCCGCCGCAGGCGCCGCGAGGTCGTGGCCGCCTCGAACCGGTCATGGCCAAAGAGCACGAGCCAGCCCTCGACGTGCCCCGCAAAGAGGCCCGCCGTCGCACCGCTCGCGGCCAGCAGCTCGAGCAGCGCCCCGAAACGGACGCGCGCCCGCCCGAGCTCATCCGCGAGCCAGCCCGAGCGACCCACCGCCACGACGGGTTCGAGCGCCCGCACGACACGCGCCCCGAACTCCTCCTGCCCAGCCTTCCCGGGGCTCCGCGCGTGCTGCCAACCCTCGACGGCCTCCCACAGGGCCACGAGCGACTCGCCGCCGAGCGCCGTCAGCGCCGCCCGCCCATCCTCGGCGAGCGACGGAGCGTCGACAACGCCCGGACCGGTCCGCAGCGCCTGCGCGAAGGCGATGCGCGCGAGCAGCGTGTCGACCTCGACCTTCAGCTCGAGGTCATCCCAGACGCCGCGGTAGCCCTCCTGGGTCGCGAGCGCCTGCACCCGGCGCAGCGTGCGCCAGGCGGGACCGGGGCGCTCTTCCATGTCGTGACGCGCGGCCGCGATGAGCCGCGCGAAGCGCTCATCTGGCGGCAGATCGCTGTCGACGAGGCGATCGACGAGGATCTCCGGCGCCAGCTTCGCGTCTCCCGCGATGGCCAACAACTCGGGCGGCGGCTCGTCGCCGACCTCGATGAAGGCCAGCGTCTGAGTCGCGCGGCTGATGGCGACCCGCAATCGGTTAACGGATAACCTGTATTTCAGAGGGTCATGCAGCGCGAGCTCTTCCGTGAGGCCGCCGATGGCCTCGGACGCGCCGAGGATACAGACCGCCGCAAATTCGAGCCCTTTAGCCTCGGACGGTGTGCGGAGGCGGTCGCGCACCACCTCGTCGGCTATCGCCCAGTCCGGCGGATCCTCACCGAGGTGGATGAAGGCCGCGTCCGTCTGCTCGGCGAGCTCGCGGAGGAACGCGGCCGCCTCGGCGTCCGAGGCGAGGCGCGTCACGCAGACGGTCGCGTCGCCTTCGACGTCGACGCGCTCGCTGCGCTGACCACCCGGGCGCAGCGCCTTCTTGAGGTGCCGGTAGAGGACCTGCGCGCGGGCGAGAGCCTCGCCGATGGCCGCCGGGTTGCGCTGGTTCTCGTCGAGCTGGACGTCGGAAGGCGCCTCTAGCACGGTCGCGAGCTGGTTGTTGAGCTCGCGCCACTCGAAGTAGGTGTGGCGAACGCTCTGCCCCTCGTCTCCGGCCAGGACCAGCTCGGGCGGCCGCCCGTCGGGACCTGGCGCGTGGCGGCAGACGTGCAGCACGACGTCAAGCTCGGCCGGGGTCAGGTCCTGGACCTCGTCAAGCACCACGAGGTCCCAGCGCCGCGGCAGCACCTTGGCCGCGTCGGCCAGAAGGCGGCGCTTGAGGCGTACGGCGGCGGAGAGCTCCGGGAAAAGCTGATCCTCCTCGTCCTCCGTCAGCTTCAGCTCGGTGTAGAGCTGGCGCGCGCGGCCGAGGGCGTCCTGCAGCTCCTGGTCCCAGGCTCGGACGGGGTCGCTCTCGGGGTCGCCCGTCCCTGCGTCCTCGTACCCGGCCGGGGGCGGCACGCGACGGCCCCGCCAAAGATGACGCCCCTTGATCCAGCCGCGCATCAGCCCGAAGTAGAGCTCCCGGTCCCGCTCGAGTTGCTGCCGCAGGATGTGGTTCCGGATGCGCCCCTGCTGCAGCAGGCGTTTCAGCTGCGCCACCGCCTCGCGGAACGGGATCGGTTCGACGTCCTCGCCGAGCAGCAACCCGAGGAACTCGGAAAATGACCGGACCTCGATCTCGGTGTCGCGGGAGGCGTGGACCTCGAAGTAGCGCCGCGCCTCCTCGGCGAGCGCCCGTGACCAGGTCAGGTAGAGGACGCGGCGCCCCCCGAGGCGCTCGACCGTCTCCCACAGGCAGGTGGTCTTGCCAGAGCCCGGGAGCCCCTTCAGGACGCGCACGCGGGCAGTGTCCTGCAGAAAGCTCCGCTGGGCGGGGGTCCACGGGTCGGCCGCGGGCCCGAGCTCGAAGCGGGCCTCCGCGAGGCGCGCGTAGTCCTCGAGACGGCCCACGGGAAGCGGCGTGGCGTCGTCAGTCGCGTCGTGGTGGCGTATCGCCCGCACGACGACCGCCCCGGGCTCGAGCGGCAATGTCTTGCCGGGCCCGGAACCCTGAACCGTCCACCACAGATAGAAGTGGAAGCCGCCGCTGCCGCCGAGCCCCGTCCGGCGCCAGCCGCGATTGACCCCACTGACGCCCTTGAAGTGCCAGGTGCCGCGCGCGGCGAGGGCCTTCAGCACCAGCGTCGCGCGGCCCGCGAGGCGCTCCCAGCGGCCGCTGGCCACATCGCGCCCCACGTCGGGGTGGACGAACACGTGGCGCGTGAGCAGGCGCGGAAGGCGAGGTGTGGCGAGTTCGGTCATCGCGGCGTCCTCAGGGCGCGCTCAGCGCAGCTCCCAGGTCAGCGTGCGGGCGAGTCCCTGGCGCGTGACACCGAGCGTCATCGTGGACGGACGGAGGTCGGCCTTGAAGCTGCGGCGCAGGAACTCCTGGTCGAGGGGCTTGCCGTTGAAGAAGGCCAACAGGTCCCCGGACTTGAGACCGAGTGCTGCCGCCAGGGACTGCTTGCGCACGCCCAGCAGACGCAGCGCCGACAGCCCGCCAGCGCCCCCGTCGCGCAGGACCGGGACCATCCGGAAATCCGTCGGGTGCTCGAGCATCTCGATGACGTCGCCGCCACGCAGCGCGAGCGACACCGCGAAGCGGTCCCCGCCGAGCGGCGTAATCCCCTCGGACCGCGGCAACGGATCGTCCGCGCCCGCCTCGCCAGCCCCCGCCGTCGGCGTCCACTCGAGCTCGAAACGCAGCGTCATCGGCTCCCCGCGCCGCAGCACCGACAGCTGCGCCACGCCCTCAGGCGCCTCCGTGATGGCTGCCTGGAGGGCCGCGGGCCCCGAGACGGTCACCCCCGAGAGCTCCGTCACGAGATCGCCGTTTCGCAGGCCTAGCGTGTGGAGCCTCGCACCCGCCACCAGCCCGAGCACCCGCACCCCGCCCCCGTCGCGCCCGATCCACAGCGCGTCTCCGAGCGACCCGAGGAGACCCGCGCGCATCGAACCTGTCCGCGCCGCGCTATCCCGGGCCGCCCGCGTCGCGTCGGTCGCGCTCTTGCCCGCGAGCGCGAGGGCCTGCGACTCCTGAACGAAGGCGTCGAGGACTTGCCTCGCCGCGTCGATGTCCTGCCACGGCTCGGGGCCGAGCGCCTGCATGCGCACGAGCTCCTTCGAAGATTTTGCCGCCTTTTCCTCGGATTCGCGAATTCGGCGCAGCATGAGCGTCGGATCCCGGACGAGCCCGAGCGCGTCGCGCACCGTCTCGTCCCGCTGACTCCGGAGGGCCTTGCCGTCGCGCGCGAGCAGCGCGTTGGCGGCGAGGTCATGCTCGGTCCCCGCGGCGTTGAGCCGGTCGAGCATGCAGATGGCCTCGCGTGCGTAGGCGATAAGGACGAAGTGCGGCGGCACCCAGTGACGCTCCACCCCGGGCCATGGCCTCAGCCCACGGGCCCGCGCGAGCTTGACGGTGTTCGCCGCGATCGTCATGCCAGCCACCGTCCCGAGCGCGCCCGGACGGTCCTCACGGAGCCGCGTGCCGACCCACATCAGCGCGTCGAGCTGCGCCACGTCGCCTGGCGGAGCCGTCAGGTCGAGCAGCTGGCACAGCACGAGGACGTCCTCGACGCCGTCGCTGCAGCCCTTCGCCTCGGGAAAGGCCTCGCCGGCCTCGAGTGCGGTGAAGACGAGATCGATGGCCTGCGCCGCCTCGGCGGGCAGCGCGCGCACGTCCACGTGGGCCGACGCCTTGCCCGTGCGCGGCGAGAGCCGTTCGCGCAGCGAGCGCGCGAGGGCGACCGCGGCCGCGAGCCGCTCGGACGGAGCACGGCCTGGCATCATCGCGGCGACCTCGACGAGTCGCGGTCCGGGGTCGAGCACGATGCGCAGGTCAAGCGGCGTCGCGGTCTTCTCCTTGCAGCCTGCGAGGGCCAAGCCCGCGGACAGCATCAGGAGCAGAAGGTGGCGCCGCGACGTGAGCATGCGGATTCGAGTCCTGGCGCCTCGCAGGGTCGTTGGACGAGGGCGCCCGGCAGTGTTGCCCGAATGGGCATCCCGGCGCAACACCGTCCGGTCGGTGACGTTCACGAGGTGCGCGACGCGGTCGTCCTGCGGGACGTCAGCCCCTCATCGGACGGCGTTGACGTTCAGCACGACCCGGCCAGTCGGGCCGAGGCCCTCGTCCGCCCCCGAGAAGAGCACGACGCCGCCCGCCACGAGCCCCGCGGTGACCGAGCCCGCGATGAGCCAGAACCACCACTGGTCGGTGATGGCCGGCGCCTCGGCGCGCTTCTGCCCCTTGAAGATCGGGTCGTTCGGGTCGATGACCATGTCTCCGCCGCTCATGACGGAGGTCTGCGGCGGCCCGTCCAGCGGGGTCAGCGAGTCGTCCTCGGCCTCCTCGGTGCCGAGCGTGTCGGCGAGGAAGGCGCGCACGCGCCCGACGAACGAGCCGTCCTTCGGGAACTGCGCCTGGATCTTGCGCGCGTTGCCCGCGGCGTCCCGGACCCAGCCCGCGAACTGGTAGCCGGCCTGGCTCGACGAGACCTCGAGTGCAATGACCGCGTCGGCGCCCGTGGCCGCGGCGACGTCGTTGAGCTGCGCCCCAGGCGTCCGCGCGACCGCCTTCGCGAGGGCCGCGACCTCCACCGAAGCGGCGGGCCCGTTGTCCATCGGCAGCAGCTCGATCGCGTGAATCGAGGACTCGCCCGCCGTGACCTGGACGAACGCCCCCTGCCAGCGGTGTCCGTCGGCGCCCGCCTCGACCCAGTGGCGACCGGGCGGCAGCGCCTCGATCGTCAGCGGCGACAGGCCCTTGAACTCACCGTTGACCCGCACCGAGGCCCCCTCGGGGACGACGTCGATCTCGAGCCCGCCTGGCTCGGCGCTCGCGCGCGTCTCCATGACCTCGTTGAACGCCGTACGAAGATCGAGCGTCCACCCGTAGTCCGAAAGCTGCTGATCGGCCACGAGGTTCATCGACTGCTCGATGAGCTCCTGGCCTCGGTCGGTGTCTCCCGTCATGACGCGCGCGACACCCAGGCCCTTGGCGGCCCGGGCGAGCAGGCGCAGCGGCACAGGCCCTTCCCAGGCCGTCACGATCTTCCAGGCCTCCTCGAAGATCGGCAGCGCGACAGCCCCTGCTCGGTCATTCAATGCGCGAAACCCGCGCTCGAGACGGTCGCCGAGCTGGCGGTGCAGTGGCTGCGCGGGCTCGCCCCCCGGGCCGCCTGGGCGCACCGATACGAGGCGCTCGAGCTGTGCACGCAGCAGCCCCTGAAGGAGCGCCGCCTCGGCGGGCGCGAATCGAGCCTTCGGAAACACGAACAGCGCCACGCGGGCGTCGTCCTTGCCGAGCTTGCCAGACTCCGCGTGGACCGTGGGCGCGGCCGCGGTCGTCATCGCGGTGAAGGTCAGGGCGGTCAGCGCGGCCGTCCAGCGGCGGCTGAGGGCATTGTGGAGGCTCTTCATGCGGGACCTCGGCGTCAGGGGCGGGGCAGGCCGGGCGGTGCCCAGATTTCGGCGGTGATGCGGCCTCGGACGCCGCCTGACTGCAGATCGGCCGATCCGCCGGCCAGGAAGACGAAGCCCGACGGCGTCACGACGGCCGCGTGGCCGCCGCGCATGGCGCTCGTGGCGGCCTCGTTGCGCCACGGCGTGCCGCCGAGCTGCGCGCGGTCGACGGTC
>SYAK01000573.1 GCA_005788935.1 Pseudomonadota bacterium | reverse complement strand
GATCTCCTTCAGCAGCGTGTCCTTCTCCTCGAGGGACCGCGCCATCAGCGCCTCCATGCGCTGCACCTCCCGGAGCGCGGCCGTCGTCTTCGCGACCTCCGACTCGAGGTCATCGCGCTCCCGCAGCAGCGCTGTCTCGCGCGCCGCCGCCTCCGAGACGTCGCGCGCGATGAGCACGAGCCGCCCAGGACCGCTCCAGTCCATCGCGAGCAGCTCGAGCTCGACGGCCGCCGGGACGCCGTCGCGCCGCACGAGGGTCGCCTGAACGACGAGGTGGTCGGGCTCGTGGTCCGGCACGATCGCGCGCGCCCGCCCGTCCGCCTCGCGGAACCAGCGCTCGCAGTCGGCCCCGGTGAACGTCGGGTAGACGCGCGACAACGGCGCCCCGATGAGCGCCTCGAACGTCCAGTCGTAGGTCGCAAGCGCCATCGGATTCGCATCCACGATGCGCCCGCGGTCGTCGATGACGAACATCGGCCCGAGGGCCCGATTCACGAGGGCCTGCAGTCGCTGCTCGCTCGTCCGCAGCTCGGTCTCGATCTGCGCCCGCGCCGCGATGTCGCCGATGCGCGCGTCGAGCAGCCCGTCGAGCTCTTTCAGCTTCGCCCGCACGGCAGCCACGGTCGGAAGATCGTCGGGCGCGTGCTCCGCTGCCATCTGCGCGAGCAAGTCGAGGTGCCGCCCGGCCTCCGCGATGGGCCCCTCGAGCTCGGCCCGCACCTCGGCTACGACCCCGCTGCGCGCGACGATGCGCCGCTCGAGCGAACTGTCCCGGATCACGCACACGACCTGATCCTCGGGCTCGACGAGCGGCGAGACGCTCGTGCCACCGCTCACCAGCTCGCCCGAGAGCCGCAGGTAGCCAAGCTCACGCCGTGTCGGGCTCTCGCGATGGTTCAACGCGTGCGAAATCATCGCGGCGAGCACATTGCGGTCTCGCGGCTGCACAAAGGTCGTCAGGGGTCGTTGCAGCAACCCGGCCATCGGAACCCCGACGAACCGCTCGAAGGCCGGGTTGGCGCGCACGCAGCGTCCGTGCCGGTCGACCACCACGAAGGACAGCGGCGAGTGCTGCCATGTCCGGCGCGACGCGAGCCCCTCGATGTAGTCCTCGACCACGATGGCGAGGCGCGCCAGCTGACGCTCCTGCTCGTCGGTCCACGGGCGCGGGACCTGGTCGATGACACACACCGTGCCGATAGCGCTCTGCCCGAGCCCCCCGAAGATCGGGATGCCGAGGTAGGCGCGGATGTCGGGCGGGCCCGTGACGAGCGGGTTCCCCCGAAAACGCACGTCCTCGAGCGCATCCGACACGCGCAAAGGCACGCGTGACGCGACGCAATGCCCGCAGAAGCTGACGGACCGCGGCGTACGGTCGGCCTCGAGCCCGTGGTGCGCGAGGAAGAACTGCTGCTCGGCGTCGACGATGCTGACGAGCGCCATCGGCGCCCCAAGAGCGGCGCCGACCGCCTGCATCAACACCTCGAGCGGCTCGTGTCGCTGCCCGGGCCGCAACCCGAACTGCGCGATCCGCTGCAGCCGATCGAACTCGTCCCGCGGCGTCGGAGGCAGAAGGTAGCCCGGCTCACCGCCGCTGGCCCCGTCGGACTTCACGCGCCGGTCGCGTCCACCACGTCCGCGGCGATGCTGTAGGTGCCCATGATGCCCGCCTGCCCGACCACATGCGGCGCGATGGCGGCGAGGAGCGCCGTCCCCGTCACGGCGCCATCGACGGGGGCCCGGTCAACCCCAAGCGCATAGAGCGTGAAGTGGTAGTGGTGGACGATCGTGTCGTTCCACGGCGGGCATGGGCCATCGTATCCGTAATACGTGCCGCCCATGTCCGCATCGCCCGCAAACCATCCGGTGTAGTCGTTGACCCCGTGGCGCAGCGCTGCGTGACCCGCGACCTCGGGCCCAGCCTTGCCGCGCGGAGTGATGCCGTCCGAGAAGGCCCCCTCGGGCAGCTCGCCCGTCTCGGGCGTCAGGTCCATCAGCAGCCAGTGGTGGACGGTCACCCGTGGCAGGTCGGCTGATACTCGGCGCCCGTCCTGGTTCACGTCATCCGCGCGGCTCGGCACGTCCGGGTCGTGACAGACCAGCACCAACGACCGCGTGCCCGCGGGCAGGTCAGCCCAAGCGAGGTGGGGCGAGCGGTTTTGCGACGGGGCAAAACGTCCATCTGCCCCCCGCTGCCCGAAGGCGAAGGCCGCTGGAATCCGGCCGCCATGCTGAAAGCTGTCGCTTCGAAGTTTCATCGGAGGGGTCCCTTTCTGCGTTCGGAACGGGCGGCCGAACATGGACCCGCCCTTGGCCATGCAGGTCTAGGGTGTCCGACTTCCTCAGGTCGCTGTCAATCACGGGCTCGTCCAAAACAACCAGACAGGCCCAAGGTTCCCGCCCGCGTCAGAGCGTCGGGAACACCGGGTTCGGAATGTCCACCGCCGAGCCACTCGACAGGGTGGTCGCGCACTGGTTGAACTCGTTCGCCCCGAAGCACATGAGGCGCCCGTCCTGACGCAGGACCATGGTCGTCGAGCCAGTATCGTAATACCAGGCGCCGCTCGACGAGAGCCCGAGGACCGTCGTCGCGCCGATGTTCGGGCTGTCAGGGTTCGAGTACGCCTTGTCGACCATATTTCCATCGCCGAGGCTGTACTGCTGGTCGCTACCCCAGGTCCTCAGGACGCCGTTTGTCACGACCGCGTTCATGTAGGCCCCGACGCTCAGGTGCGACACCGCCGTGAACATCTGCGTCGTCGGGGTGGCGTACGAACTCCGCACGACCTCACCGAAGCACGCCACGGTGTTGTCGTCGAGCAGGCCGCAGGTGTGGGCGTAGCCAACGACGATGCTCTTGAAGGTCCGGTTCGCGGGCTTGTTCGTGACCGGCTTCGGCAGGCTGGTGCTCTGGCCGAAACCGCCCAGCGTCTCCGAGACCGAGGTCGCTCCATCGCTGCCCCAGCACCAGGGCGAGCCGTCCTCGAGGACCGCGCACGTGTTGAAGCCGTGACCGCTGTAGTTCGACTCGTTGGTCGAGATGCTCACGGCCCGAAGGTTCAAAAGCGCGCCCGTTGCCGCCCCGCCGACCCGGAACTGAACGAGCTGGGGACTCGGCTGGTCGACCACGTTGCCGATACCGACGGTTCCCAGCGCGTTGCGCCCCCAGCACAGCGCCTTGCCGTCCGACCGGATGCCGCAGGTCGTCGCGTTGCCCGCCGAGAGGGCGGTCAACGCGTAGGTCGTGGTGACACAGGACCCCGCGCTCCACGCACAGCCCGGCTCGGCGAGGCAGTCATTCTGGACCGTGTACATCGCGCAGAGGTTGATGGCGGTCGCGTTTGAAATCGTCGCGACCGTCGAGGCCGCGCCGTTGCCGAGCTGGCCGAAATTGTCGCGTCCCCAGCAGGTCGCGCTGAAATCCGCGAAGATGGCGCACGTGTGCTCGAACCCCGCGTTCACCTTGACGGCCCGACGCCCCTGCCAGCTCACCCACGGGCGCAGGTGAGGCGTCATCACCGTACTGGTCGCCGAGTCCTCGAGCCCGAGCTGCCGCTGCGTGTTGTCGCCCCAGCACTTCAGCTCACCGAGCGTGTCGATGGCGCACACGTGCTGGGTCCCGATCTCGACCTGCTTGACCTTCACGATACGCACGTAGACGTAGGTGTTGGTGCCGGTCGGGTTGCCAGCCGGGAAATTGTCCGGGCTCTTCCAGCGGAGAACGTCGTAGGCCACGTCGCCCGCGATGGTCGTCGGCGCCGTGTAGACCGGCGACAGCGTGCCCGAGAGCGTCCCGTCCTCGTCCGCGTCACTCTCGACGACGGGGAATCCCGGCGCCACCTCGCTGGCATAGGTGGTCCCGATCGCCAATCCGAGGTCCACCTTGCTCCCGACGGCGACGGTCCACGTATACTGGCGGTCCGCAGCGAGGGTGTTGGTGTCGATGCCGATCGAGCCGTTGACGAGTGTCAGCGTGACGGTCGTCTTCTCGACGCCGGGATCGTTGCAGTCCTCGTCCGAGTCGTTCGGCCACACGAGGACCACCACCTGCTGCCCGTTGGTGCCCGAGGTGCCAGGCGGCGTATAGGTGCCGACGTTGCCGTAGGTCCACACGGACCCCGGGCCCGACGCGATCTCGAAACAGTAGCGCATCATCGCGTTGCCCGGAGACCCGCCGAGCGCCGTGATCTCGAAGCGCGTCGAGCTCTCGTTCCGCACGTTGGCGACTGGCGGCCACACGATGAGTTCGTTGCCCGTGACGACCCAGCGCGCGTAGAGGCTGTGGTCGGCCATCGTCGTCACGGTCGTCGCGCCGGACACAACCGTGCCGTCCCCCGACGCCGTCGTGTACCAGCCCTCGAAGGTGTAGCCAGCCCGGGTCGGGCGACAGAGCTGCTGGTTGGGCGCGAGGAGTCCATAGCGTTCGCCGTAGCGCACCGCGAGGCTGGTGCACTCGGCGCCGCCCTGATTGTTGTAGGTCACGAGGTACTGCCCCGTCCCGGCCGCCCACTGCGCGTAGAGGGTCATCGGGCCCGATCCGACCGGGATGACGGTGCTCGGCGTCCACTGCTGTCCACCCGCAGACGCGCCGAACCAGCCGGTCAGGAAGTTCCCCGTCTTCGTGGGGCTCGCGAGCGGACCGAACGGCTGCCCGATGGTGCGGCAGTCCGGCGGCGGCGTCGGCGTGCCGCCCTGGGGGTCGTAGGTGACGCGGATCTGGTCGGGGCCGCACGTGAGGCAGCTCGTGCCGCTCAGGAAGGCGGGCGAGGTGCAGCTGAGGCAGGCGTTGGCGCCGCCGCCCGAACAGGTCGCGCAGGTCGGGTCGCACGCGGCGCAGGCGTTGCTGCCGTCGGCGTAGGTGCCCGCCGGGCACGCCTCCCACCGGGGGTACAGGGTGTGGTTGGCGGCGAGCGTCACGATCGTCGCTCCAGTCACCGCACCATTGGCGCAGGCCGGGTCGAGGCACCACTGAATGAAGCGGTAGCCCGACTGACTCGGCGTGCAGAGCGGCTGCGTGAGGCCGGTCTGGGCGAGGTAATCGTAGCGCGAGCCGTAACGCACCATCCGCGACGCGCAGAGGCCACCGTCAAAGCTCACGGTGTAGCTGTTGGCCGTCCATCGCGCGACGAGCGTATGGCTGCCGGGAATGACGACCGTCGACGCCTCGGTGACGCGGGCGCTCCCGTCGACCTCGCCGTCAAACCAGCCGCCGAAGGTGTGACCCGCACGCGACGGCAGGCAGAGGGCCCCGCCCGGGGCCGAGGCGCCGTAGGCCAGCCCGAACGTCGCCTCGAATCCGGCGCAGGCGCTGCCGCCCTTGACGTCGTACGACACGGTGTACCGGTTGGCCGTCCAGGCCGCGTGCAGCGTGTGCGACTCGGCCCGCGTGACCACGGTGTCAGCCGTCACCTCGGCCCCGCCTCCCTCCGGCATCGTCCGCCAGCCCGAGAGCGCGTAGCCGACCCGCGACGTGAACGCCAGGGCCCCGTAGGGCTGCCCGTACGTCACGGACTTGCCCGGCGGGCTCGCGAGCGTCCCCTCGCCCGCGTCAAAGGTCACCCCATATTGCTGCGCCTGCCAGCGGGCCCGGAGCGTGTGGTTCTCGGCACGAGCGACCGTGGTCGCGGCCGTGACGACGTTGCTCGAGGCGTCAAGCCACCCGTCGAAGACGTAGCCCGACCGCGTCGGTGTGCACAGCGCCCCGCCCGGAGCGGCCTCGCCGTAGGGGCGGCCGTAGCGGACGGTCAGATCGGCGCAGGCCGAGCCGCCCGTGGCGTCGAAGCTCACGACATAGGCGACAGAGGTCCATCGCGCGAAGAGCGTGTGGGCGCCCGGCGTCGTCACGAGCGTCTCGCCGACGACAGGGTCGCCCGCGAAGGTCTCCGCGAGGTACCAGCCCGCGAAGACGAAGCCCGTCTGCGTCGGCGCGCAGAGCGGCGCGCGGAGATCATAGCGATCACCAAAGACCACGCTGTGCGTATTGCACCCCGTGCCGCCCCGGTTGTCATACGTCACCACGTAGCTGCCCGCCACCCAGTGGGCGTAGAGCGTGTGGGACTCGGCGCGCGACACGGTCGTGGTGCCCGTGATCTGGTTCCCCTGGCCCGCCGGGCTCGTCCACCAGCCGCTGAAGACGTAACCGGCTCGGGTCGTGGCCGGGAGCGCCCCGTACGGAACCCCGAACTGGACCGCCATCGTGGCGGACGGGCTCGGCGCGGTGCCGCCCTGCGGGTTGAACGTGACCGTGTAGGCGTTGGTCACCCAGCGCGCGAAGAGGGTGTGGTCACCCGCGATGGCCACCACCGTGCCGCCCGACACCGGATTGCCAGCCTCGGTGTCGGCGTCGTACCAGCCGCCAAAGGCGAAACCGGCGCGGACCGGGACGCACAGCGCGCCGCCCGGAGCGGCCGTCCCGTAGGCCGCGCCGAAGATGACCGGCAGATCGGCGCAGGCGCTGCCACCCTTGGCGTCGAAGCGCACGGTGAAGCGGCTCGCGGTCCAGGCCGCGTAGAGCGTGTGGTTCGAGGTCTGGCGGACGGTCGTGTCGGGGGTGACCTCGTCGCCAGCCCCATCCGGCTCGGTCCACCAGCCCGCGAAGGTGTGCCCGAGCCGCGAGGTGATGGCGAGGGCGCCGTAGAGGCTGCCGTAGTTCACGCTCTTGGTCGCGGGGGATGGCGTCGTGCCGCCCGCACTGTCGAAGTTGACGACGTACGGCACGCGCTTCCAGCGGGCCTGCAGCGTGTGACTCTGGGTCCGCGTGACCACGGTGGTGGCCACGATGCGGGCGCCGCTCGTGTCGTACCAGCCGTCAAAGAGGTTACCCGGCAGCGTCGGCACGCAGAGGGCTCCGCCTGGCGCGCCCTCGCCGTAGGTCAGCCCGTAGCGGACGGTGATCGGCGCGCAGCTCGTCCCGCCTTGCGAGTCGAAGCTCACGACATAGGCGTCCGCGGTCCAGCGCGCGTGGAGGGTGTGGTCCGCGACGGCGGTCACGGTCGTCGTGGCGGTCACGGTGCTGCCGCTGCCGTCGGGCGCCGTCATCCACCCGCCAAACGTGTGCCCGAGCCGCGACGGCGTACACAGAGGTCCGTAGGGGTCGCCATGCACCACCGACTGGGTGCCGCAGCCCGCGCCTGGTCCGTTGTCGTAGGTGACGGTCAGCGTCGCGGCGGTCCAGCCGGCATACAGCGTGTGGCTGACGGTGCGGTTCATCGGGGTCGTCCCCGTGACGACGCCGCCTGTGCCTCCGACGCCGGTGAACCAGCCGCCAAACGTGTAGCCCGCGCGCGCCGGCACGCAGAGCGGCCCGCTCGCACCATAGGCCTGGCCATAGGCCACGGTACGGGGAGCACAGCTCGAGCCGCCCCGGGTGTCGAAGCTGACCGTCACGGTGTTGACCGTCCACCGCGCGTACAGGGTGTGGTTCGCCGCAATGACGACGATGCTCGTCGCCGTGATGAGGTTTCCGGCGTCCGGGGCGTCGAACCAGCCTTCAAAGGTCCAGCCCGTCCGAGTTGGCTCGCACAGGGGCCCGTAGGTCTGGCGGAAGATGACCGACATCGTGTCGCACGGGGTTCCACCATCGCTGTCGAAGCTCACCGTGTAGCGGCGCGCCGTCCAGCGGGCATAGAGCACGTGCGACTCCGGGTTCGACACGACCGTCGCGTCGCCCACCGCCGAACCCGTCCCGTCATCAGCCGTCAGCCATCCACCGAAGGTGAACCCGGTACGCGTCGGCACGCACAGCGGCCCCGCGGCCCCGTAGGCCTGGCCGAACGTGACGGTGCGGGGCTCGCAGGCGGTGCCCCCCTTCGAGTCGAAGCTGACCTGGGGACGGCTCGCGGTCCAGCGGGCGTAGAGCACGTGGTCGGCCGGGTTCGAGACCTCGGTGGCGGGGGTGACTTCACTGCCACCCGCTGGCGAGGTCCACCAGCCCCCGAAGATGTGCCCCTC
Source organism: Pseudomonadota bacterium (assembly GCA_005788935.1). The sequence goes on along the minus strand of SYAK01000573.1, from coordinate 11,983 downwards.
GCGGGTCGTCGCAGGCAGCTCTCCGTAGGCCTGAGCGAACGTCAGCGCACGGGTGGACGGCACGGGCGCAACCCCACCGGCCGCGTCGAAGATCACCTGGATGGTGGCTGCGGTCCAGGTCGCGTAGAGCGTGTGGTCGTCGGCGTTGGCCACGACGGTCGTGGCCGTGACCTCGGCCCCAGCCCCGCTGGCCTCCTCGTGCCAGCCGCCGAACACGTAGCCCGGGCGCGAGGGCACGCAGAGCGCCCCGTAAGGCTGACCGAAGGTCACCGCGGTGGCGTCGCACGGAGTGCCGCCCGCGCTGTCGACGCTCACCGTGGCAGCGCCCGCAAGCCAGCTGGCGCGCAGCACATGGTCCCCCGCGGTCGAGACGAGCGTGTCGCCCGTCACCCGCGTCCCGGTCCCGACGTCTCCGAGTTACCAACCGATGAAGGTGTGCCCGCGCAGGGTCGGCGCGCAGAGGGCGCCTCCGAGGTCATAGCGCTGACCGAATCGCACCTGGCGCGGGTCGCAGGGGCTGCCGCCCGCGCTGTCGAAGGTGACGAGGAAGCTGCGCGCGTCCCAGGCCGCGTAGAGGGTGTGGGGGTCGCGCACCGTGACGACCGTGTCCGCGGCGATGACCTGGCCGAGGCCGGCAGGCTCGGTGTACCAGGCGAGGAACGTGTAGCCCTCGCGCGTGGCCTGGGGGAGCGGCCCGTAGGGGTCGCCCACGTAGACCGTGGTGGTCGCCGGGCCCGAGAGCTGGCCGCCCTGAGGGTCGAACGTCACGGCGACAGGCACCGCGTCGGCGCACAGCATGCCGTCGGGGTCGGTGCAGGGGCCGAGCCCCTCGGCCTCGCACACGCGCACGCCCTCGCAGCGGTTCTGGGTGCAGTGGGTGAAGGCCGCCTGGGCGACCGACCGACCCGAACAGGCGCAGGTGGCCTCGGCGTCGGCGAGCACGCACTGCTTCAGCGTCGCCCCGGACTCGAGCGCCTCGACCTCACGGCATGCGTAGCTGTCGGGACAGTCTGCATCCCCGACACACGGAACACCGCAGAAGCTGCCGACCTCGGCGCCATAGCGGACGCAGCGGGCGCCGCTGACACCGAGCGCATCGGCCTGGCACTCGGCGTCGTCGGAGCAGGGACGACAGAGGTTGATGCTCGGGTCGACGCAGAGAAAGGTCGGATCGATGCCGGGCAGCGTCACGAACAGACACGAGAGACCGGCCGCACAGTCGGAGTCGGAGTCGCACGTGCGTGTGCACGCGGAGGCCCCGTCACTGCTCGGGATGCAGAACCCGGAGGCGCAGTCGGCGTTCTCGCGGCAGGCGCAGGATTCCCCGAATGGTATCACGCCGCACGAGAGGACCGTCTCCTCGGAGGCCAGCACGTCCTCGGCGGCGGGCGCGTCCGGATCCGCGGCCGCGTCGACGGTCGCCGGCACATCGGGGCTCGGGGCGACGACGTCGATGATCGCGATGTCCGGCATCGTGGCGTCCGCTGGCGCCGTGTCCGGCACGCAGACACCATCCTCGCAGGTCGCACCCTCGGCACAGTTCACGGTTGGCCCGCAGACGCAGGAGGCGTCCCCAGCAGGGCAACCGGTGACGTCGGCGTCGTGGCAGGCGGCCAGCGCGGAGGCGAGCAGGACGAGGGCGAAACCAGAGCGAGCAACGGTCCCGGGGATACTCACCGCGTCACCTCCAAGGCCTGCGTGGCTGTCCGCGCCGGCATCGCCTGCGTGACCGCCAGGGGGGGGCTGCCCCCGATGGACACAGGAGCGGCGAGACTCTAGCCGAAACGCCCCATGAGCTCAAGCAGAACGCGGAAAACCCGTGCAAAAGGCACGGGCAGCCGTTGATGCGGGGTGGCCTGCGCACACGCCGCGCGCGACGCGGGCCAACCTGGCCGAGACGGGCCTTGACCGGCTGGTGCTGCCTCGCTCCGTCGCGGGGCTGTCAGAGCCCGAAGAAGGCGGCCGTGAAGCGCATCGGCTCGGCGTCCTCGAGCCCGAAGAGGTCCGCGAGGTAGGCCGCGATCTCGGCCCGCGCCGGGTCCGAGAGCCCGTCGACCACCGGCACGAGGTCCTGCGGCAGGTGGTAAACCCCGCAACGCGCGCAGTCGTCGACCCGGACCCCGCCACCGTCCCAGGTCGTGTCGGCGCGCCCCTTGAGGTCGTCACCGCAAAAGTGGCACCGCGGCTTCGGGCTCATCGACGGCCTCCGCCCTTCTTCTTCTTCCCGGGCTGCGCCTTCCTGGCCGGTGCAGGTGCAGCCGCCGGAGCCGCTGCGGCGGCGGGCGCAGCAGCAGCCTTGGGCGCGGCCTCACCCGAGGCAAGCTCCCGCGAGGTCTTGCCCGCGATCGCGAGCGGGCCCATCTCGGCCTCGACCTCCCGCGTGAGCGAGAGCTCCCAGCCCTTGAAGGCCCCGTTTTCGTAATTGAGACCCAGGGCGTAGCCCATCGCCAGGCCCTTCGAGGCGTCGATCTTTTCGGCGATGAGCTGCGACGGCAACCAGCCGACGCCAACCGCGAGCGCCGTGCGCGTCCGCTCGTCGGGCGCCGCCTTCGCGGCCGTCTTGAGCAGCGGCTTGACGAGGTCGGCGAGGCTCTTCGCGAGGAAGGCCGTCGCCTTGCCGTCGAGATCCTTTGGCACGAGGTCGAGCGAGAGCTCGAGGTCCGGCTTCTGACCGGGCTTGATGGTCAGCTCCGCCTCGCCCGACCCGGCGAACCCGGCCGTCTCGCCTGCGAGCGCCACCGAGATGACCGTCGCCGTCTCGACCTCGTCCTTGCGCTTGCCGTCGCGCCCCTTCGTGACCTTGTTGGTCCGGGTCGCGGCCACGCCAGCCTCGCCCTCGACCTTGTGGTCCTCGCCCGCCTCGAGACCACCGCCGACGTCGAGCCCAAGCTCGGCCGAGTACTCGAGCGAGCTCTCCTTGGCGTGCCCTTCGGGCTTCATCGACTTCAGGACGTCGCCCTCGTACGCGCCGCCAAACAGCGCCGACGCCACGTATCCGCCGCCAGGACAGGCCTTCACCCAGTCATGCACGCCGAGCCCGAAGAGCTGCATGCAGTGGCCGCCGCTGTCGCCCGTGGCCTTGACGCCGAGAGCCCCCTTGACCCCTGCGTGCCAGGTCGCGCCGTAGCGTCCCAGCCAGCCCGCGTCGATGGCTGCGTCTCCCGCGACACCGACCGTGAGCTCGGTCTTGCCGTCGACCTCGAGCCGCTTCACCGAGCCGTTCAGGCCGAGCTTCATGTAGAACCCGACGCCTGCTGGCGGCTTGATTTCGACCTCCACCGAGCCCTCAAAGCCCTCACCAGCGGTCGGCGCCATGGCGTCGAGCACGCCACCGACGGCGGCGGTGGCCGAGGCGAGCGAGTCGACCGCACCGAGGCGCTGCGCGACGCCCTTCTTCAAGTTCAGCTGACGCGGCGCCTGAGGCCCCCGCTGGCCCGGAGCCTGAGCCTGAGCGCCAGTCTGCGCCTGTGCTCCGGCGGGCCCCTGCGCGGCGGCGGGTGCAGCACCCTTTCGGCCGCCCTTGGCCTGAACAGGGGGCGCCACCGCCTGCTGCCCCTGGTCAAACGTCAGGCCACGCAACGGGGACCGGGCACTCGCAGGGTCCTGAGCGGCGCCGTTCTGCTGGACAGGGGCCGGACCGGGTCGGGGGGCGTACGTCTTCGGCACAGGACCTCTTCCTGGGGGGAGAGGCGTTGGTCCCATGCCAAGGACCGCCGGTCAAGCTCCCGAGCCGAAACCAGACACGCCGAACGCGTCAGTCAATCCGCCAGACGTCGGGCATCCGGGCCAGCAGCGCGCCACCGGCCAACATCGCGCTCGACTCGAGGGCCGCGACGAATTCGCGCAAAGCGGGCCACAGAGTCGGGCCCGCATCGTCGCCCACGCCACCCGCCTGAGCGAGCAGTCCCGTGACCCCCGAAAACCGGCCGACGCTGCCAAAATAGCGCACGTCGAGCGATGTCGCCTCGAGACCTGCCCGCTGCGCGACCGCGAGGATGGCGTCCATGAGGCCTCCCGCTCCGTCGACGAGGCCACGGGCGAGGGCGTCCTCGCCGATCCAGACGCGCCCCTGCGCCACAGCGCGCGTCGCCTCCGGGGACAGCTTGCGCCCATCACCTACGACCGCAAGGAAACGCTCGTAATACGCCCGCAACACCTCTTCGGCCCGCGCCCGCTCGTCGGCCGTGAGGCCGCGGTGATCGCCGAGCATGTCGGCCCGCGGGTCCGTCTTCGTGACGTGCTGCGCGACCCCGATGCGGGACCACAACCCCGCCAGGTTCGCCTTGCCCGTGAAGATGCCGATGCTCCCCGTCAGCGTCAGCGGGCTCGCGAGGATCGTGCCAGCGCCCGCTGCGAGGTAATAGCCACCGCTCGCCGCGACATCGCCAAACGACACGATGATCGGCTTGACCTTTGACATCGCCAAGACTGCCCGGTGCATGCGGTCCGCCGCCGTGACCGACCCACCGCCCGAATCGACCCGGACCACCACTCCCACCACGTCCGGGTCGCGGATGGCCGCCTCAAGGGCCGTGATGAAGGTCCGGTCGCCCGTCGTCGGGCCACCGGTGAACGGCAGCGGCAGGGGCGACGCCAGGGCACTGTCGCCGTCGACCATCGCGCCGACCACGGGCACCACCGCGACCGCCTTTCGCGTGCCCCAGCGGGTGCCACCCGACAGCTCGGGCGTGAGCTCGGTCACGAGCGCGTGGGGGCCGACGAGCGCTGCGAGCCGCTCGGCGTAGGCGTCCGCCTCCACCAGGGCATCGACAAGACCCGCAGCGAGCGCGTCCTTCATCGACTGCGGCCCCGCCGCGACGAGCGCGTCGAGCCTTTCGGGCGCCAACGCCCGACCCGCCGCCACCGCCGCCCGCCAGTTCGACCGCGTGACCGCGAGCGCCCGGGTGGTCTGCTCGTCCGAGGCCTCGCTCGGGCCGCTGCGCGTCGCGATCTCCGGAAAGCTCTTGTAGCTCTCGAGCGCAATAAACTCCGCCTCAATCCCGAGCATGCGCAACAGGTCGACGTAGTAGCTGCGGGTCAGCGACAACCCCGTCAAACGCAGCGATCCGGCCGCGTAGAGCCACACCTCGTCGTCCGCCGCGGCGAGGTACATGGCCCGCATGTCACCGCCGACAAGCGACGCCACGACCTTCTTGCCGCGGGCCCGCAGGCGTTGAAGCGCCTCACGAAGCTCCCAGCACTGCGCCCAGCCAGGCGCGTCGCCGATCTGCAGCAGGATGCCGACGACGCGGGGGTCCCGGGAGGCGCGCTCGAGCCCCATCAGCCAGTTGGCAAACCCGGGCCCGGTCGTACCGGTGAGCCCGCGCCGAGGCCGCTCCGGCAGAGGCCCGTCGATGATGACCCGCAGCATGCGCGGCGGCCCGTCCGACACCGACGACAGCGTTCCGCTGCGGGCCCGCGCCAGCACCGACACGCCCGTCAGCCCATCGGGGGCCGCTGTGACCGCGCCCTCGAGCCCGAGGCCACCCTGCCCGAGGCCGACCGTCAGGCCGCCCGACCAGTCCGGGCTGGCCCCGACGCCGTCGTCACGCCATGTGCCACGTCCCCAGACCCCGAGGGACACCCCCGAGGTCAGCCACCAACGCGTCGCGAGGCCCGCCTCCCAGGCTCCGTCCCCGAGGGTCCGCGCCGCATCGAACGTCACGGAGCCGACCTCCCCGAAGGGCCGCAGCCCGAGCGAGACCCGCGCCACCGGTTCGCCGCGGGCACCGGCCTCGTTCAGCGGCGCGTTCAGGCGGTCCACCTGAGCTGCGAGCGCCACCCCGCGCGTCGGCCTGAGCGTCGCCGAGAGCGCCCAGCTCCACCAGGCGTCCGTCGGCCCGCCGTCCCGGTGCGCATACCACCGCCACTGTGCGCCGATGGCCGCGCCAGGCGCGAGCCGCCACGCCAGCGCCAAATCCGCCCGCGTCCCGAGCGCCCCACCGTCCCGCAGTCCCCCGATCGCAGCCACCCCGAGACCTGCCGCGAGCGGGCCGAGCCGGCCAGCCAATGCCCCTCCGAAGGCCGTCCGCCGCCACTCGGCGTCCCGCACCCCACCCTGCCCGAACAGCACCAGCTCGAGGCGCGGCGAGAACGCGAGGCTCGCCGCGTGCAGCAGGGCGGCCTCGGCCCCGTCGAGGTCGGTGAGCGCAGCCCAGGGGAGGCTCAGCGGTCGTGGGTCGTCGTGGGCGTCCGCGCGTGCGTCCAACGACGCCGGGCCCGCAGCGACAGCCACAAGCACGACAAGCGCCGCCAGGCACCCCCACCGGAAGTCGGCTCCTGCACGTCGCATTTCAACCTCGTTTGCGTCGCCTGTCCGCACGACCCGATGCTTGTCGCGCCGCGATTCGTCTGATACTGCACCCAACCCGCGTCGGGTCACCGGGCTCTCCGGTCCGCCCCACCCTGCCCTACCCGGCCGACCCTGCCAACGTAAGGATGGTCTCCGCCATGCAACGCGCCCTGTCACGCCTCTCCGCCCTCGCCGCGCCTGCACTCATCGCGCTCGCCCCCGCCTGCGACGACAGCGCGACCACCCCCGAGGCCGAGAGCCCGACGCTCGTCGAGGTCGGCAAGGCCGACAACTTCCTCTCGACGTCTGCACAGGAGTACTGGATCGACGGCACTGATCGCGTGACCCTCGACGCGTCCTGGGCCAGCAGCAGCGAGGCCGAGCAGCTCGCCGAGGTCAAGCGCCTCATCCCGTACCGCCAGGTCCTCATCGGCTGGTTTCTGAACCGCTACATGGTCGACAAGGACGAGAAGGAGCCCGACGCCAGCTATGGCGGCTTCAAGGCGCTGACGAAGAACGGATCGTACGAAGAGCTCAACATCCGTCGCGTCGAAGGCCTGACGTGGGCCTTCGACTTCCGTCAGGAGATCGCGGGCCAGATGGAGCTCGTCGACGCCATCCCCGACGCGACCCCGAACGCCGACGGCACGTGGAGCTTCAAGCTCTGGGTCGGCAAGGTCTCGAACGCCGACATCGTGCGCCTCGACACGGACCGTGAGTGGTACCGCAGCGGCCCGTGGGGCTCGTTCACCCCGGACAGCGTCGGCGACGGGCAGAAGGAACAGCTCGCCCTCACCATCCGCGCCCAGGTGGCCGAGGATGACGCGTGGATCGACCTCGCGCGCCTGTTCGACGACGGCAAGCTCAGCATCGGGGTCCACTACGGCTGGGACTACCACAACAAGTATCACGAGGTGCACTCGAAGGCGCTCTACAGCTGGCTCACGACGCGCAAGGGGTTCAGGTCGCCCGTCGACAGCTGGGAGAAGCTGCGCCACGACGCGGGCCCGCTGACCGGCACCGTCAGTTACGGCGGTCGCCGGATCGACGTCGAGCTGAGCCTCTTCTGGGGTCGCGCGGGTGACGCGACCGATCCGGACACCGCCGCGGGCGGGCGTCAGCTCGAGGCGGACATGCTCGAGAGCCTCGCCGAGCGCGAGGTGGTGGTCTTCAACGGCCACTCGGGCCCGTTTTACGGCTTCGCGCTCGCGAACTGGCGCATGACCTCCGAGGGCGACCTCGACGACAGCGAGCTCGCGGCGGTCGCGCTGAAGACTGGCGCCTACCAGATCGTCGTCGCCGAGGGTTGCGACACCTATGCCATCGGGCAGGCCTTCTGGGATAACCCGTTCAAGCCTGGCCTCACGGATCTCGACGTCATCACGACGACGAGCTTCTCGAACGCCAGCAGCGGCGCGACCGTCACCGACTTCCTGAGCGTGCTGCTCGGCGCACCTGGCGTGGCGACGGCGGCCCCGACGCGCTACACGACGCTGCTCGACGAAATGGACAGCAACTCCTCGTGGTTTGACACGATGTACGGCGTCCACGGCCTCGACGACAACCCGCGCCTCCACCCGTTCGCGGACCGCGGCAAGTTCTGTGCCACATGCAGCAAGGCCAGCGACTGCGGGGCGGGCATGCACTGCGTGACAATGTCGGACGGCACCAAGGGCTGTGCCGCCGAGTGCGCGTCGAGCGACGCCTGCGGCGAGGGCTACACGTGCCGCAACACGCGGGTCCAGACGTCGCTCTCGATGGCGGTCTGCGCGCCGGTCGCATTGTCCTGCAAGCGGACAGCGCCTGCTGTCGGCGTTCCGGTCATCAACGAGATGACGCCGAGCCCGACCGCCGACTACAACGGCGATGGCCGCCTCAACACGACCGAGGACGAGTACGTCGAGCTCGTCAACGCGGGCGCGGCCCCGCTTGACCTGTCGGGCTGGACGCTCGCCGACGGGGTCACGACCCGCCACGTCTTCCCGTCGGGCACCGTCGTGGCGCCCGGCGGCGCGGTCGTCGTCTTCGGCGGCGGCACGGTCAGGCTGCGGGCGGGGACGACGGTCGCGCAGGCCGCGAAGTCGAAGACGCTTGGCCTCAACAATACCGGCGACAAGATCGTCCTCTCGGACCTCGACGGGCGCGCTGTGGCGCGGGCCGACTACAAGTCCGGTGTGACCGCGGGCAAGAGCTGGACCCGGGCGCAGGACCTCGCGGCCGACGCGGTCTTCGAGGCCGCTGGCGCCACCCCCGGCGTCAAGCGCGACGGCAGCCAGTTCTGAGGCCCCGGCCCAGAGCCGCGGGACGTCGCTTTTTCCTCCCGAGCGGGTTGCGCGCCCGCGCCACGTGATTACACGGCCGCACCATGAACAAGCCCCACGTCATCGACATCACCGAAGCGAACTTCCAGACCGAGGTGCTGCAGCGCAGCATGCAGCAGCCCGTCATCGTCGACCTCTGGGCGACGTGGTGTGGACCATGCAAGACCCTGTCGCCGGTGCTCGAGGGGCTCGCGGAAGAAGGCGAGGGGCAGTGGACGCTCGCCAAGATCGACGTCGACGCAAACCCGCGCCTCGCGGCCCAGTTCCAGGCGCAGTCGATCCCGATGGTGCTGGCCATCTTTCAGGGTCAGATCGTCCACGAGTTCGCGGGCGCGCTGCCGAAGAACCAGATCGAGCGCTGGCTGCAGGCCATCTTCCAGGCGTGCGGCCTGACGCTGACGGCCAAGGTGCCCGAGGTACCGGTCCCGACCGAGCCGGAGGCCGCGAAGGCACACTGGCGCGCGGTGCTGGTGAAGACGCCCGAGGACACGCGCGCCAAGCTCGCGCTCGGGCGGCTGCTGCTGACGGGTGGCGCGCCCGAGGAAGGCGAGAAGCTGCTCAACGAGATCCCGGGGGCCGCCCCGGAGTTCGGCGCAGCCCGCGCGGCGCTGGCGCTGAAGCAGCTGGTGGCCGAGATCGGGGAGGCCGGCGGTGAGGCGGCCATCCTCGCGCGCCTCGAGACCGAGGGGCGCGGCGACCCCGAGCTGACCTACCTCGAAGGGATCATCCACGGGGCCGCCGGTCGCTTCGCACCTGGCCTCGAGCTCCTCGTGAGCCTCGTCGCCGCGACCCGCGAGCCCATGCGTGGCAAGGCCCAGAAGGCAGCGACGCTCATCCTCGAGGCGGCCGGGCGCAATGACGACCACGTCGAGCTCCAGCGCAAGCGCCTGACGCGCCTGCTGTTCTGAGCTTCGCAGCGCCCTGAGCGGGCGCTCGCTCCGGCCTGCCTCAGGCCACCATCCGCCTCGTACGGCTGCGGGCGTTCGGCAATGCCGCCGGTCCGAGCGTCCTCGTACGACGAGGTTGCGCGCGGTTGTGGGCGGGGGCCTTGGCGCGCACGCCGTAGGTCTGCGTGAAGTTGTACGCGACCGAGAGGAGGGCGGTGACGTCGTCGCGGCGCAGCTTCGACAGGTCGGCGAGCGAGGCTGGGTCGATCTCGGTCGAGTCCGTGTAGACCGGGTCGCGCGAGTGGTAATACTTGCCCTCGAGACGGATGGCGAAGTCGTGGCGGGGCGACCACTCGAGCCCCAGCGTCTGGCCGACCGTCTGGAAGCCGTGCGGCGTGTAGGTCATGACCTCGGGGACAATGGTGTGCGGGTCGTGGAAGTACTCGGTCCGCGAGCCGACCGCCCAGTTCTGCGCGAAGAAGTACTTGGCGAGGACACCCGCAGACGTCCAGAAGTCATAGTTTCCTGCATCGACAGAGCCGAGCGAGTTCTCGCCGTGCTCGCCGACGCCGAAGTCGAAGAGGCCCGCGAGCCAGAAGCGCTCCCACTTCTTGTGGATGAAGAAGTTGCTGTAATACCGCTCGTAGTCGGGCAGGTCCGAGTAGTGGAACTCCTCGGACCCCGTCTCCGCCTCGGGCGCCGCGACGGCCTCGAGGTAGCGCTTCTTGTAGGGCTCGCGGGTGAGCATCGTGCCCCAGTTCACGAGCAGGCCGTCATGCTCGTAGCGAACGAGCGTGCCAAACGACTTGGCCCGGTTCGTGTCGCGCAGGGTCTGCCAGCCGTTCGCGACCTGGACCCGGAAGAGCCAGCGGTCGTCGGGGCGCCAGGTAAGACGGGCGCCGAGATCGAAGTCGGGCGCGAAATCCGTCATGACTGCGCGCGTCGCGAACCAGTTCTCGAGGTTCGGGAAGCCCTCGTAACCATAGTGCGCTGGCATGATGCCGGCCTCGAGACTGAGCCCGTGGCCGAAGTTCACCTCGCCGCTGACCTCGCGGAATTGCTTCCAGAGCTCGTTGCCTTCACCCTCGTACATCTTCTCGACCACGCTGCCATGGTGGACGGCGAGCGTCAGACGGAAGGGCCCCTCGAGGAGCGACGTCTCGACGAAGGCGTAGCCGACGTCGAACTGGTTGACGTAGAACGGGCTCGAGTTGAAGCGCCGGAGTCCGTTGTAGGGATTGTTGAAATCCTGAGCGTAATGCGCGTCCGCATAGAGCCGCACGCGCAGCGCGCTGTCGCCGAACCATCGCGAGGCGCCGGGGTGGTAGCCGTGGGTCTGCCCCTCCCCCTCTCCATCCGCTGGGGCCGTGTTCGCAGGCGGCGCCCCGGCGGGCACCTCCTGCGTGAACTCGACCTCTGGCAAGGCGGCTGAGGCTATGCCCGGGAGCGCGGGCGTCACCTCGGTGGGCGGCGGCGACGAGGGTTCGTCCGCGCGCGCAAGGCCGGACGGGGCCGCCGCGAGCGGCAGCAGGATCAACATGGACTCGGGTCTCCATCGCATCGGCAACTCCAATTCACCTTGGCAATACTTTCCCGTGCAACACTTGCGCGAACCAGACAGGGGGGCACCCGACGTGACGTTGGGAACCACACGCGGAGAGTCCGGTTGCGCGCGGGCCGCGCAAAGCCTATGACGGTCCCACACACACGGAGGTTCCCGACATGCCGAACATCACGCTGACCTATTTTGACGCCCCTGGCCGCGCCGAGCCCGTTCGCCTGGCCTTGCGCCTCGGCGGGGTGCCGTTCACCGACACGCGGGTCGACTTTCCGACGTTTGCGAAGCTGAAGGCCGAGGGCGCACTGCCGCTCGGCTTTGTGCCGATGCTCGAGGTCGACGGGCTGAAGCTCAGCCAGACCGGGGCGATGCTGCGCTACGCCGCGCGCATCGGCGACGCAAGCCTCTACCCGAGCGATCCGCTGTCGGCCTTCCTTGTCGACAGCGTCATCGACGCCTTCAACGACACCCTCTCGAGCGCCCTGACGCCAAGCTTCCGCGAGCCCGACATGGCGAAGAAGCTCGCGATGCGGGCCGAGTTTGCGGCGGGTCCGATGGCGCGCGTGTTTGAATACGCCGAGGCCCTGCTTTCCCGCTCAGGGGGCCCCTTCCTGCTCGGTGCGTCGCTGTCCATCGCCGACCTCGTGGTCGGCTGCCAGCTCGCGGCCATCGCCTCGGGCCGCCTCGACGGACTGACCGCCGAACACCTCGCGCCGTGGCCGGGACTCACCGCCCTCTCGGCCGCCTTCGCGCGCCACCCGCGCCTCGCGAACGCATGACAGAAGCCTGACGCGGCCCTTGCAGCACGTCACACGGGCGTGCCGAGGGTTCGCGCCATGCGCGTTCTCATCTGGGCCACATCCTTCGGTGCCGATCTCTGGGCCCTCACCCGCGCGCTCGAGGCCCGGGACGTCGACGTGCGGGT
>SYAK01000572.1 GCA_005788935.1 Pseudomonadota bacterium | reverse complement strand
TCTGCACGCGCGGCGCCGCCATGACCTACAACGGCACCGAGATGGACCGCGTGACGCCCACTCAGGGCGGCTACTCGGCGCGCATCGTCGTGCCCGAGGACTTCGTGCTGCGCATTCCGGACGGGCTCGACCCGGCCGGTGCCGCGCCGCTCTTGTGTGCGGGCGTCACGACGTGGTCGCCGCTCCGCCGCTGGGGGGTCAAGGCGGGCGACCGCGTCGGCGTGATCGGGCTCGGCGGGCTCGGCCACATGGGGGTGAAGTTCGCCGCCGCCTTCGGGGCCCATGTCACGGTCTTCAGCACGTCGGCCGCCAAGGAAGCTGACGCTCGACGCCTCGGCGCGAGCGACTTCATCGTCGGGACCGCGGAGCTCGGGCGCCTCGCGGACCGCTTCGACTTCCTGCTCGACACCGTCTCGGCCGACCACGACTACGGCCCGTGGCTGGCGCTGCTCCGCCCACGCGGGGTGATGGCGCTCGTTGGAGCCCCTCCCAACCCGTCAACGTTGAACGCGTTCTCGCTCATCCTCGGAGACCGCGTCCTGACCGGCTCCCTCATCGCCGGGATCGCCGAGACCCAACGCATGCTCGACTACTGTGGGGCCCACGGGATCGTGTCGGACATCGAGCGGATCCCGGTCGACGGCCTCAACGCCGCCTGGGAGCGCATGCTGCGCAGCGATGTCCGCTACCGCTTCGTCGTCGACCTCGGGAGCCTCGACGCCCGCTGAGTCTTGAAACAATCGGTTTCACCAGTGAACCCTTTTGTTTCCCGCTGAATCAATTCGTTTCATCACCGCGGGCTGTTCCCGCGCCTGTCCGCGGCCGGCACAGCCGACGTCGGCCAACGACAGCAGACGACGGACAGGCCCTTGCCTCGGTCGGATTGCCTCGGCAGGCTGCGGGCATGCGTCTCGCTCACCTCATCGCGTCTTCCCTGGTCTCGGGCTGCGGCCTCGACGTCGCCGAACCTCCCGCGTCCGGCCCCGACGCCTCCACCCACGACGCGACGGACGACGCGACGGACGACGCGCCCGAGACCGACGCGGCGGGCGAGTCGGACCCCTGGCGCTTCGTGCCCATCGGCGGGATGCGCTGCGGCGGCGGTACCCCGACCGGGATCGGCCTCGCCCCGGGCCCGCGCAGCGACCAGCTGTTCGTCATCCTGATGGGCGGAGGGGCCTGCTGGGACGTCAACTCGTGCTTCGTGCTGCGCGCCGCGGCCAACCTCGAGGAGGGCTACGGCGCCGCCCAGTTCGAGCGTGACAAGGCCGGCCTCGCCGCCGCCCCGCTGCTGGACCGCTCGGATCCAGAAAACCCGTTTCGTGACGCGACATTCGTCTTCATCCCCTATTGCACCGGCGACATGCACGCGGGCTCCCGCACGATGCGCTACGAGGCGCTCGGCGCCACGCGCGACATCCATCACGTCGGGGCCCTGAACCTCGACGCCGCACTCGCCCATCTCCGCGCCACCTCGCCCGAGGTCGCGCAGGTCTGGCTCTACGGCCTCAGCGCTGGGGGCTACGGGGCCGCCTTCAACTGGACGCGCGTGGGCGCAGCCTTTCCAGGGGCGCGAGTCGACGCACTCAGCGACTGCGGTGTCCCGGCGACGCCACCGGATGGCCGCTATCGGCAATGGGTTGCGGCATGGGCCCCGGTCCTGCCCGAGGACTGCGCCGACTGCGGGACACGCCTCGAGCGCGTGCTGCTGAGGCAGCTCGAGGGCTCCCCGCCTGGACGCTACGCCCAGCTAGCCTACACGGACGACCAGGTCCTGTCCGCCTACTACGGCCTCGGCCCGGGCGGCCTTCGACCGCTCGTCCTCGACCTCGCCGCGCGACTCGACGACCATGCCGGGCGCGCTGCGAGCTTCGTCCTTGACGGGGCCGACCACGTGATGGCGGGCGGTGTCGCGCGTCTCTCGGCCGACGACGGGACGCCGCTGCTTGGGTGGATCCGCGCTTGGGCCAAGGGTGACGCAGCCTGGACGTCACACAGGCCCTGACGGGAGCACCGGGGTCGACCGCACCTGTGGCCGCATGTTAGCGTTCGGTCACGCCGCACCGGCCGACCACCGGGACCGCGGCAGCCTCTGGAGACGCCGCCATGCCCGCCAACCGCTTCGCCATCGTCCGCGCCCCGACCGAGAGCTTCCTGCACGCGCTCGGCCAGCGCCCCGACGCGCCACCCATCGATCTCGCGCAGGCGCTCGTCCAGCACCGCCATTACTGCGACGCCCTCGCGCGGGACCGCATCTGCGTCGTCCACCTCCCGACAGACGACCGCCTGCCCGACGCCTGCTTCGTGGAGGACACGGCTGTCGTCCTTGGAGACTCGGCCCTCGTCGCCCACCTCGGCGCCACCTCGCGGCGCGACGAGGTCCGCGCGGTCGGTGGCGCGCTCGCCGAGCTCGGGCTGTCGGTGCAGTACATGGGGCCGCCCGCCACGCTCGACGGCGGCGACGTGCTGCGCGTCGGCCGCGTCGTCTTCATCGGTCGCTCGGCCCGTACGAACGACGACGGCGCCCAGACCGCCCTGGATTTCGCCCGGATGCGCGGCTATCACGCCGAGATCGTTCAGGTCTCCGACACAAGCCTGCATCTGAAGAGCCGTGTCTCGGCGCTTGATGACGCCACCATCCTCGCGGCGCCAGGTGTCATGGTCGAGCAGGCGGAACGCCACGGCCTGCGCCGCATCGAGGTGCCAGACGACGAGGTCCTCGCGACCAACGTCGTGGCGCTGCGCGGGCGTGTGCTGATGCCGAGCGGTTTCTCGGGGACCGCCGAACGCATCGCGGCGGCCGGCTTCATCGTCGAGGCACTCGAGGCCTCGGAGTTTGCCCTCGCGGACGGCGGCTTGACCTGCCTGTCGCTGCGCATCGAGCCGACGTCCCGCCGCACCCGGACCGCCATCCGCCCGAGGCCCGTGATTTTGCCACAAGCCCTCTGAATCTCAGGGATACCACGGGAGGACCTGCGCGGGTGTCACGACACCGAGCGCCACCAGGACGCGGTTGTCGGGAAAGGCGCGAACCGCCTCGGGATCCGTTTCCGGCCCGCAGATGAAGCGGACGCGGTCGGGCGCGATGGTGTGGTAGGACGAGCTGGAGGTCCCACCGACGTTCCGCGGGAGCAGCCCGGCCATGTCGAGCACCTCGATCGGGACGCGGGCCGGGATGTGGGTGACCGGGGCGCCCTCCTCCGCGAGGACGTCCATGAGATCCTGGTCGTACTCCGGGTTGGCTGGGTGCCCCTTGAACGCAATCGGAGACCGGGCCGGTATCCAGCCATCTGCGCGCAGACGGCGGATGGTGGTGACGAGCACATCACGAAAGTAGCGATTCAAGGCTGGATCCCAGCTCGAGAGCGTCACGAACATGAAGGTCTCGGGGTCCACCGCGAGCGGACGCAGACGCGCGGCGAGCTCCTCGGTGATCCCCATCTTCGCGAGGTAGCGCGTCCAGAGCTCGGGGGGCAAAGCCTGTGCGTGGTCAAAGCGCATCGTGCGGGTGGCGGCCTCGAGGCGCCCACCGTCCCGCAGCTGAGGCCCGACGCGGGCAAAGAAGCGGTCCCAGCAGAGGCCCTCGTAGGTCGTGCGAAAGAGGCGGTGCCAGCCGTAGTTCATCAGCGGATCGCTCGGGCGCTCATGCGGGCCGAAGAGCAGGTCGGAGAGACGCAGCGCAGCCGCCTCGAGCTCGACTCCCAGCTGCCCCGAGAGACCCATCGCCTCGCGATCTCGGATTTCCCAGGTGCCGTCGCCATAGATCCGGAGGTCGATCTGCCCGGGGTCCACGAGGCGACGGCGGATGAGCGCCCGAACGACGGGGGCGAGACCGCCGAGCGCCCAGATGTGGTTCGTGTGGAACTCGAGGCGGTCGGGGCGGATCTCCGAGACGAGGGCGCAGGCGAGCCCGACGAAGTCGCGCGAGACGTTGGCGAGCTGGTGGAAATAGACGGTCTGGCTCGCCGCGGCGGCGTCCGCGGTCATCGGGAAGCGGCGCCACGTGACGAGCTTGAAGACGTCGGGGTCGAACTCGCAGCGCACGAAGTCAGCCATCTGGTGAATGACGGGCAGGGTCGCGGAGTCGATGTAGAGCTTCAGCGTCCGCATCCCTGGTCGCGGGGGCGGGAGCGGGCGCGCGAGCGACGGGGGGTCGAGCGGCGCGGCCCCGAGTTCCGCGGTCGTGGTGGGGTAGCCGCGCCCCGAGAAGACGAAATCATGGTCGGCGGTGAGGTCGAAGCCGGCCGCCACGAGCGTCCGGAAAGACGCGTCAGTCACCCCGAGCGCGTCGGGCGGCGGGACGACGAGGAGGCTCGCGATGTCGCCGCCATTGCACCACGCGGGAAGCGGCCCGTGCAGCGCGGCCATCGGCAGGACGGCCACCCGGGAAGTCCCGTCGGAAGGCGGGACCGAGCCGGTCGCGGCGATCGCGACGCGCGCGACGCTGCGGAGCGGAGCGAGATCGTCAACCCGCACCGCGAGGTCCGCGGGATGCAGCAAGGTCACCGACGAACCCGTCATGCCATGCGCTCGCAGCACATCAACGTGCTCGACACGCGCCCGCGAGGCCGCGTCGAGCTGCCACGCGGGCCGGGCTGGGAGTCCTGCGACGAACGCCCACAGCTGACGGCGGGTCGCTGGGAGGGACCCGAGGCGCTCCGAGGTCTCGAAGATGCGACACGCGAGCGGCGCGGCCTTGGTCGGGTGCTTCAGGACCTCCTCGAGCTTCCGCGCGAGCTCGTCGTGCGAGCCGAACGCGACGTGTGTCAGCGGGGCCCCCGCGGTCGCACCCGTCAGCCGTGGGGCCTCGACAAAGGGCAGCGCACCGGATGGCAGCAACTGACGCAACGCCGCGTCGGGCGCGGTCTCGGCGCCAAGGCGGACGACCGCGAGGTGGCGCCCGGCCTGCAGCGACAACTCGTCCTGCGGGTCTGGCGAGATGGTCACGAGCCGCCCGCCTCCGACCCCGAGCCCTCGCAGGGCGGCTTCGAGGCGATCGGCGACCCGGCGCGCGGCCTCGCGCCCCTTCGGTGAAGCGTCAGCGGGCGTGACGAGGACCCCGGCCCGTGACACGACGGCCAGGTCGGCGCGCAATGGGGCCGGCAGACGCGCGGCGAAAGAGCGCCGAAGGAGTCCTGGCAGCGTGAGACACGGCGGGGCGCCCGGGAGCCGCCCAAGCAGCGCGAGCCCGGGGTGCGGCGACGAGGCGACGAGGCCATCGACGGGCTCACCCATGAGCACCCGCATGAGCCCGGCGAGCGATGGCACACACCCGTCGGTCGCCTCCGCGACGAGCAACCTCCGCCCCCGCACCGCCCCGATATTGCGCGGACGGTGCTGCAGCCCGGGGTCCGCCTGGATGACGAGCGTCGCGTCGCGAAACGCGGGCGGCAGTTTCGCGAGCAGCCCCTCGAGGTCCCAGATCCCCTCGGGGGTGCGGACCGTGGCCCGGCCGGTGACCCAGGGGCCCGCGACGACCTGCAGGTCGGACAGCTGGGGAAAGCCATCCTCCGCCGGCCGCGCCGCGGTCACGATGAG
>SYAK01000571.1 GCA_005788935.1 Pseudomonadota bacterium | reverse complement strand
ATTTCGCGCTCGGCGGGAAACCTCCGGGCGCGAAACCTTTTCGGCCCGGGCGCGTCCATGGGTCCAGCGGCCGCGACGCCGAGGACTTCCGGACACGTCACGAGGAGGGGGCCATGTGGGGCATCGAGAGCCAGGTCGGCAGCACGGTTGAGGTCAGGGTCCCGCGGGCGCGCCGTGAGCGGGTCGCACGTCCGGTCCGCAGCACGGAGGCCGTCGCGGCGCCGACGCCGACCGCTGCGATGCGCGAGGCCTTCGAGGGTGAGGCCCTCGTCCACATGGGGGTCTTGTACAACGCGGCGCTCTACATGACGCGCGACCCGGCCCGGGCCGAGGACATCGTGCAGGAGACCCTGCTGAAGGCGTTCCGCTTCTGGCACCGCTACGAGCCCGGCACGAACTGCAAGGCGTGGCTCTTCCGCATCCTGACGAACACCTTCATCAATCGCTCGCGTCGGAAGACGCCGGTCATCGACTCGATGGACGCCTCCGAGCGCGAGTGTTCGGGCGCGCCGCTCGCCGAGCAGAGCGCCTTCTACCAGAGCCCCGAGGCGAGCTACTTCGGGGCCCTCTTCCCCGAGCACGTCCGTGCCGCCGTCGAGAGCCTGCCCGAGCTCTTCCGCGTGCCCGTCGTCCTCGCCGACCTCAACGACCTGTCCTACAAGGAAATCGCAGACATCATGGGCTGCCCGGTCGGGACGGTGATGTCGCGGCTCTTCCGGGGCCGCAAGCGCCTGCAGGAGATCCTCTTCGGCTATGCCGTCGAGCTCGGCGTCATCCCCGAGGCCGACGCTCGCGACGCGGACGGCGCCCTGTCGCTCGACGCCTGGCGGGCGCGCAAGAAGGGCGACGAGGCCTGAGCGCCGGCGCGGACGGTTACGTCTGGACCGGAGCCTTTGTCGCGGTTATGATTGTGGCTCGGTTCGGGCCGGGCCGTCGGTCCCGAAACGCCGACGCCGCGCTCGCCGCGCAGAGGAATCGCGATGATGAGGACCCTGCTGACGCTCGCTGTGGCCTGGCTCGCCGCGGCCCCTGCTGCCCGGGCAGCGGATGGCCCCCCCGAGGGCCCGAATCGCATCATGGCGCTGCGGGTCGACGGTGACGCGGTCGCCAAGGCGTCGGAGCGCGCGAGCATCGACGAGGCCATTCGCGCCAAGGTCGCAGCCTACCCCGGGCTCGTGCTGGTGCCGCCTCCCGAGGGCGACATCATGGACCTCATGATGGAGCTCGAGTGCGTCGACCTCGACGGCGACTGTCTCGGGGCAATCGGGGCGCGGAACCAGGCCGGGCGCGTGCTCCACGTCGAGTTGACGAGGGTGGGCGGCAAACTGCAGGCCAAGGTTCGCTGGGTGCTGACGACGGTCAAGGCGGTCACGCGAGCGGACTCGGTCGAGGTCGCGACCGTGGGCGACATCGCCGCGGCGGTGGCCCTCGCCCTCGAGAAGGAACTCGGCCCGCCGCCAGCGGCCAAGACGCCCGACGTCGCCAAGACGCCCGACGTCGCCAAGACGCCCGTGAAGGCCGAGCCTCCGGCGCGCAAGCCGCAGGGGACCCTCATCATCGAGACAAACCGGGTGCAGGCCCAGATCTTCGTGGGCGAGGAGTACGCTGGCACCGGGTCGGCGACGGTCGAGCTGACGCCGGGGCCGCACGTCGTGCGGGTGTCGCATCCGGGCGACGAGCCCCAGATCATCACGGTCGAGGTGGCGGACGGGCAAACGGTGACCCGCCAGGTGGCCCTCGAGGCGGCCGTCTGGACGCAGCGCGTGCCGACGTCGCCGAGCGCCGGGCTGACCAAGCGCTCGGACAGCTGGCTCGTGTGGGTCATCGTGGGGGCTGTGGTGGTCGCGGGTGCGGCCACAGGCGCGGCTCTGGCAGCGGGCGGGGCAGGCGGTGGCTCGAGCGGCACGGTCGTGCTCGGGCTCGGGGGTGACGGCGCGTGGCTCGACCCGGCGACGCAGCGGGGGCGGCGATGAAGCGGGCGGTTCGACTGGGATTGGTCGGAGGGCTGACGGCGGCGCTCGCGGGGTGTGCCGCGGGGCCTGGTGCGGGCGGTGAGGTCGCGTCGATGCGCTTCGCGCTGACCTTCGAGGACCACGTGGCGTTTCGGCTGCGGGTGTTTCTCGGCGCTCCCACGCCGACGGCGGGGGGTGCGCTCGACGGGGTCATCCGCTTTGACAGTGGCTGCCTGTCTCGCGAGTCAACGACCTTCGAGATCAATGACTTGCCAGTCGGCTCCAACTATGCCGTCGTCTACGACGCCTGGGACGAGGCTGGCTGCGAGGGTGCGACCGTGGCGATGGGCTTCCGTGGCGACGTGTCGGTCGCAGACGGCGATCGGGCCTTCGTCCACCTGCCCGTCTACGCCCGAGGCCAGGGGACGGCGCTGCCGCTCGGCCTGAACCTGTCCGCCCTCTCGGCGGCGCCCGTGGATTCGTGCGAGTCCGCGAGCTGCGACGGGGCCCTCGAGAGCTGCCTCGACTTCGATGGCAGCGCCTGGTGCGTCCCGACCTGCGAGGTCGACAGCGACTGCACGGCGATCCATCCGCAGGCGGTCTGCGACGCGGAGGCGCGCTGGTGCATGCTTGCGACGCCGTTTCCGCTGAACGCGTCCGAGGCCCGGGCGTTCGGGCGGGCGGTGACGCGGCCGGACGGCGACGTGGTGTTCATCGGCGGGCTTCGCACCGGGACCGCGGGGCTGACGGCGACCCGCTTCGCCCTCGAGACCTTCGACGCGCAGAGCGGCGTGTTTGCGGGCCTTGACGTGTCGGGCTTCGACGGACGTCCGGCCTGGGGCTTCGGCTTCGCGCGGCACGGCGACGGCGCGATCGTCGCGGGAGGCCTGCGGGAGGTCGACGCGCTGAGGGTCGAGGGCGGGCAGGTCGTCGCGGACGCGAGCTGGTGGCGGGCGGGCGTCGAGGATGTCTGGGTGCTCGGCTTCGCGGAGGCCCGGGCGCTCGCGCTGCCGCTCGGGGTGCGGCTCATCGAGCCGTCGGTCGTGCCGCTCGATCCGCTGCGCTTTCTCATCGCGGGCGGACGGGTCGCGACCGCGCCCGCCGCTGGCGGGGTCGAGGCCGCGCCCCAGCCGTCCACTGGGACCTTCATCTGCACCATCGAGCCCTCTCACGAGGCCGGCGTCTGCGAGACCGGGCCGGAGCTCGCGGTGGCGCGCGTGGCGCCTGCGCTGCTGTGCGTTCCCGGCGAGGGGCCGTGCGACCGCGTTCTTGCCTTTGGCGGAGCTGGTCCCGGGGAGCCGCTCGCCGAACTCGTCGACTGGCGGGGGCTGGCGGGGACGCCCGCCTCGGTGGCGGTGGCCTTCGAGAGCGAGGCGGTCTCCTCGGTCGTCGCGCCCGTCTTCTGCGGCACGACGCTGGTGGGCGGGGTCACGGCCGAGGGGGCGCCGGTCATGGGGCGCCTCGACCTCGACCTGTCGCGCCTGCCCGGGGGGCCGCTCGCGTGGCAGGCCGTGACCGACGACGTCATGGGCTTCGACGTGCCGGCCTGGGCAGGCCACGCCAT
>SYAK01000570.1 GCA_005788935.1 Pseudomonadota bacterium | reverse complement strand
GGGGCGGCCGCGAGACCGGCCAGCACGGCTGCTGTGGCCACGGCGAGCAGCCTCGCGAGGCGCCACGGGGTGCGGGTCGGCCCCTCGACCGTCGACGCGAGGGCGTGTGAGGTCCGGGCGATGACGAGGGCGACGATCGCGAGCAGCGCCGGGACCGCGCGTGACATGCCCGGCAGCGTCGCGAGCGGCGTCACGCCGAGCATTGCACCGAAGACCAGCGCGAGGGCGAGGCCGGGCCAGAGGCCGAGCAGGCGGCGCAGGCCGAGGGCACGCGCGGCGAGGCGCTCCGCGGGTTCAAGCGCTGGCGCCGCGGGTTTGGCGCGCGAGGCGGTCGTCAGCTCGAGCGGGGTGAGGACGGCGGCGGCCTCCTCGGGCAGGAACGGCACGACGCGGGCTGGCGGGCGATTGAAGCCCAGCTCCCGATCGACGAGCGCGTCGGCGTCGGCCTCGCTGAGGGGCGCGCCGTGGGTCGTGGCCGACCGCCACGTCACGCGCGGGGCGATCGGGGTGACCGCGGCCTCGGCGAGGGCGTCGGCGAGCGCGCGCAGGCTGCCAGCGAGGTGGCGACCAACGAGGGCCGCCGCGAGCATCGCGAAGGTGGCGGTGAAGGTTCGCCCCGACACCGGGTCGTCAGCGTGCTCGAAGACGGCCGCCCCCGCGAGCCCGGCGAGGGCGAGGGCGGTCAGGGCCTCGCCCTTCGCGAGGGCCCCCGCTCCCCACGCGAGGGCCCAGGTCAGGAGGCAGGCGGCAGGCGCCAGCCACGGGGTCGGCGACATGTCGGCTGCCAGCGTTGGCAGGGTGGTCAGCGCCGCGAGCGCCGCGAGCAGCGTCGTCGCGTCGAGCCGTGTTGCGAGCAGCCGCAGGCCGGCCGTTCGAGCCACGGTCGCCGCGGCCCTCCCGACAGCCCCCGCGAGCAGCGCCAGCGTCGGGGTCAGCGCGAGCCCGAGGACCGCGTCCCAGCCAGCCTCGGTGAAGACGGGCGGGACGATCGCCACCGCGAAGCCCGGCAGCAGCGTGATGGCCAGCACCGCGAGCCCGACGGCCGTCCGGGACCGCGTCGGCTCGAGGCCGCGGACGCCAGCCGCCACCGCCGCGATGGCCAGCCCCCGGACCATCAGCCCGAGCGTCAGCCATGGCTGCGGCACCCCGTCCCAGCCCGTGACGGCGAGGGCCGCGAGGCCACAGAGCTCGACGACGAGCCAGGCGACGACGCGTCGTCGGAGGCCCAAGGCCGTCCGTGGGCGAGGTCGGTCGGGAGGGTCCGCGGGAGCCGTCGACGTCGCGCCTGTCGTCATGGCGCGACCTTACCAGAGGGGACAGGCGGGCGCGCGGCGATTCGACCGCCGGCCCGCAGGTGGTCGAACCAACCGGAATCACGGGATGAAATCAGGCTATTGGGAAATTCCGACCGCGCCGGGTCGATTTCCCTCAAGGGCGGGCGGTCCGGGGCCGACAGGTCAGGCATCCCCGCTGGCGCTGACAGCGCCGCGAACCCCGAACCGAAGGACCGCCCGATGAACCGCCTCCTGACCCTCGCCGCCGCCGCCTTCGCCTCGACCCTCATCGCCGCCCCGGCCCAGGCCGACAGCGACTCGCTCTTCACCCTCGGCGTGGGTGCGGGCCTCGGCGTCCACAAGACCGAGTTCCAGGGTCAGCCGAGCGAGACCGCGCTGATGAACTCGGCGAGCGTCCGCCTGAAGGCGCTCTACTTCCTCGGCGCGGACTTCACCTACGACCTCACCCGCGACGACGCCCTCGTCGACGTCGACCCGAGCGAGCTCCGCACCCGCGCCAAGATGCGCCTGACCGGCCTCCTCTACCCCTTCCAGGGCGAGTTCTTCTCGCTCTACCTCGGGGCGGGGCTTGGCGGCTCGAAGACCTCCGAGCTCGCCGCCTTCGACCGGCCGGGCAACTCCTACCACGCTGGTGGCGGCCTCGAGTTCCGCCTCAACGACCACATCACCATCGACACCTCGTTCTTCGTCCTCGTCCCGGGCGTCTCCTCGGTCGTCAGCTCCTCGGTCGCGCAAATCGACGCGGCCCTGAACGCCGGCAACGAGAGCGCCGCCGCCGACTTCGTCAGCAACGCCAGCGTCGGCCAGTTCGTCTCGGCGAAGAACCACGAGTTCATGGTCCGCCTCTTTCTCTACCTGTAAGACGCAAAAAGTTCCCAGCGCCCGCGAGGCCCGCCCCGACGAGGGAGCGGGCCTTGCTGCGTTCAGGGCCACACCTCGCCGCGCGTCTTGCCGAGGCCACCGCATTGGGCTCACAGTGCGCGCAGGCGGTGCGGGTCAGGTGCCGCCTCCGGAGGTCCCGCATGTCGCTCCGCATGCCGCAGCTCGCGGCCTTCCCCACCGGTCTTGGCGCGATGCGCCTGTCGGAGCCTGAGGTCGCGGCTCCGGAGGATGTCCTCCTCGCGGCCCTTGACGGCGGCGTCCGCCTCATCGACACCGCGAGCGTCTACGGGCCCGACCCGACGCCGCGCCGCGGCAAGGCCCCGGTCGGACCGCTGTCGAACGAGGGCCTTGTCGCCCGCGCCCTCGCGCGTCTGCCCGCTGGCCTGCGCGCCGAGGTCATCGTCGCGACCAAGGTCGGCCTCGTCCGAGGCGGCACGCGCTATGTCCCCGACGGCGAGCCGAAGTCGTTGACGAAGCTGGCCGAGCGCAGCCTCAAGATGCTTGGTGTTGAAACGATTGACCTGTTGCAGCTGCATGTCCGCGACCCCCGCGTCGCGCCCGAGGAGAGCCTCGGCGCCCTCGCGCGGCTGCACGAGCGCGGCCTCGTGCGCGCCATCGGCCTCTGCAACACGACGCCAGGCGGGATCGCGACCGCGCTGACCGTCCTGCCGCGCGGCGCCCTCGTCTCCGTCCAGCAGCCGCTCTGCCCCCTCGTGCCAGCCGACGTCGCCGCGGCGGCCGCGCTGTTGCCGCTGTGTCGCGCGCTCGGCCTCGCCTTCCTCGCGCACAGCCCCCTCGGAGGCCCCGAGAAGGCGCGCGCCCCGCGGGCCACCGCGACGCTCTGCAAGGCCCTCGGTCTGCCTCCAGAGTCCGCCGTCGAGGCCCGCGCCCTGCTGCTCGCGTGGCTCTGCACGCTAGGGCCGGACATCATCCCGCTGCCAGGCCCCACGCGTCGCGCGACGCTCGATGCGACCCTTCGGGCGGTCGCGGGTCCGCTGCCCGAGGTGTCACGCGCGGCGCTTGACGCACTGTTTCCCGAGGCCGTGGCGCTGCGCGCACAGCGCCCGCTCGGCGTCACGTCGTCCGCTTCGGGCGGGCTGCGGGCGGCCGCGTTCCACGAGGCCAGCGACGTCCTCGACCTCGACACCGCGTGTGCGCTCGCGACCCCAGCCGCTGCGGCGGACGCCGACGTCCCGCGACCGGAGGCGGGCGACGCGGTCGTGCTCACCGTCGGCATCCAGGGGGCGGGCAAGTCGAGCGCCATCGCGCCGTGGCTCGCGGCCGGGGCCTTGCGCCTCAACCGCGACACGCTCGGCGGCAAGCTCGACGACCTCATCGCCCCTCTCGCGCGCCACCTCGCCGAGGCGCCCGCTGGCCAGCGGCGCGTGATCCTCGACAACACCTACGCCTCGACGCGCGCGCGCGCCCCCGTCATCGCCGCCGCGCGGGCCGCCAGGGTGCCCGTTTACGCCCTGTGGCTCGACACCCCACTCCACGAGGCCCGCGTCAACGTCACCCGCCGCATGATCGCCCAAACCGGTCAGCTCTGCGGGCCTGACGCCCTCAAGACGCTCGGCGAGGTCCACGCGAACCTCATCCCGCCCGCCGCCCACCAGACGTTTCTCGGCTTCTTCGAGCCGCCGACCCGCCTCGAGGGCTTCGACGCCATCGCGCGTCTCCCGTTCGCGCGCCACACCACACACGCGGCCACGCCGCGCCGCCGTGCGCTCTTCCTCGACGTCGACGGGACGCTGCGGACGAGCCGGGCTGGGGAAAAATATCCCCTCGGCCCGGACGACGTGGCGATCCTGCCAGGCCGGGCCGAGGTCCTCGCGGCGTGGCACGCCGCGGGCTGGCAGCTCTTCTTCGTCTCGAACCAGAGCGGCGTCGCGTCGGGCAAGGTCAGCGCCGAGGCCGTCACGGCCGCCTTCGCCCGCACCGCCGAGCTACTCGGTGTGCCCATCGTCGAGACGACCTTCTGCCCGCACCCGGCCTTTCCGGTCGGCTGCTTCTGCCGCAAGCCCATGCCAGGCCTCGGGGTCTGGCTGCTCGACCGCCACGGGCTGCGGCCCGAAGACGTCGTGATGGTCGGCGACCTCGGCTCGGACGCGGCCTTTGCCGAGGGGCTCGGGCTGCGCTTCGTCCCAGCCGACGCGTTCTTTGGGCCCGAAGGCCCGTCCCCTGACCCGTAAGTCGTTACTTGTAGGTCACCATCATGTGATTGTTCTCGACCCGGTCGGGGTAGCCGAACTGGACCGGCAGCTTGCGCTGGGGCGCCGCTTTCCAGAGGTCGATCATCTCGCGCTCGACCGACTTCGCGCCCCCGAACATGCTGCCCTTGAAATCGCCCCAGACCTGCTGCCGGAACCCCTTGGCGGCCGCATGCGACGGGCCGATGCCCGAGGTGTCGGAGATCATCCAGGTCATGTTGTCGAGCATCAGGTCGCGGATGACGCTGAAGTCCGGGCTCCAGATGAGGTAGCTCGCGGCCTTCATGACGCCGGCGAACGGGCCCTCGCCCCTGATGTAGCGGGCGACAGGCGAGTCGCGCAGCTGCTCGTCATGCAGGTTGGCGCGCATGTGACGCCAGATCTGGTCGGGCGCGTTCGCGACGCCGCTCTTCCGGAAGCGGACCTCGACGTTGGCGAAGAACACGTTGCGATCCTTCTGCTTGCGGCCCTCGGGGCTCTTGTCGAAGGCCGCGATGGCCGATGGGGTCAGGTAGATGACCTTGCCGGCGTCGTCGAGTCGGAACCAGCGCGCCTCGAGCGGCTCGTAGCCCAGCAGCTCGAGGGCCGTCAGCGCGAAGATGAGCGGCGCCGGGATGGGCGACGCGTTCAGCGACTGGAGGTCCGCCGTGCGGCTGTGGTTGACCTGGAAGAGCTTGATGAGGAAGGCGTGCTGCTGCAGCAGGTTCTTCTTCAGTGACCCCGACTCCATCGTCGTGATGGCGCGCGGGTCGCCGACCCACTCGAGCGACATCGTCGTGATGCGCGCGGCGTTCGGGTAGGCCGCGAGCGCGTGCAGGAGATCCGCGCCGCCGAAGGGATAGACGACGTTCGGCGGAAGCTTGTCGGGGACGATGTTCCGCAGGATCGGCAGCGCCACGTCGAGCCACTTCTTCCGGAAGACGCCGATGCGGCGCTTGACCTCCTTGCAGGAGGCGTCGGCGATCTTCGGGCCGAAGCCCTTGGCGGGTGGGACCTCGGCGCGCGCGTCGCAGGCGACATAGCGGCGCAGCAGGCCGAGCTCGGTGCCGAAGGAGGCGGGGGCCTCGGCGCGTGACGGGGCGCTCGCGAACAGCGCGGTGAGTGCCACGGGCAGCAGGAGGAGGCGGGCGGCTGGAGAGTGCATGCGGAAGCTCCGAC
Source organism: Pseudomonadota bacterium (assembly GCA_005788935.1). Next base: position 1,000 of record SYAK01000570.1, on the reverse strand, counting down.
GTGGACGGCCGCGGGGGCGCGGCGGGGGCGGACCGATAACACAGCCGCGCCCGCTGTCATTCTTCCCGCCGCTTCGCCCGAGGTCCGCCGCCGCTCAGGCCGTCCCGGCCGCTCGCGCGCCAAGGAACGCCTTGCCGCGTGCGAGCAGCTGCTGCGCGTCCCAGATGGGACCGACGACGAAGGACAGCGGGTCATCGGCGAACGCTGGCGCGTTCTTCTCGAAGACCGCGTGCCCGACGATGTTGAGCGCCCAGCCAGCCGTGAAGGCCCCCGCGGACGCGAGCCATGGCGGGCTGAGGGCTGGAGTCGCGATCAGACCGACGGCGCCGCCGAGGATCATCGGGATCCCGACGAGGTGCAGCTTGCGGTTGATGGGGTGCTGGTGCGTCGCGTCGTAGAACGCGATGGCGGCCTCGACGCGGGCCTTGAGGTCGCCCTGGAACTCGGGGTGACGCTCGCGCCAGCCGCGCTCGAGCTGGCCGAGGCCGCGGGCGAACATCGACAGGGCCGCGAGCTTCTGACCCGACAACAGCGTCGTCATGCCGCCGACAGCCCACTTGAGGCCTTCCTGGCGTCCAGCCTCGCCGCCAGGCCCCGCGCCGAGGGCCTTGCCGATAAGTTTCACGAGGGTGCTTTTCATGGGACGTGGCTCCGTGAGTGGGTGGGGGCTTCGGGCTGGCCCGCTAGCCCAGGATGCTTCGCCCGGGAAGGCTCGGGTCGCAAAAAGTGCGCGCACCACCCTCCGGATGGCAGCGCGGGGGCCGGTGCCCGGAGCTTGACCCACGATCAGGTCAAGCCCTGTCCTTGCGGTTGAAGCTCGTGCTCGAGGTTGCGCGCCTGCCACTGCATCACGGCGACCCCTTCGACCGCCTCCTCATCGGGCAGGCCTGCGCGGAGGGCCTGACGATCGTCACGCGCGACCGCCCCTTCGAGGCCTACGGGGCCCTGTCGTGCCAGCCTGACACGCCAGCCTGACGTCCGCCCGCGGGCGTCAGATGAT
>SYAK01000569.1 GCA_005788935.1 Pseudomonadota bacterium | reverse complement strand
GCGCTTCATCTTTCCCGAGGCCCCGCTCGACCTCTCGCGCTTCGGGATGTGGGGAGCGCGCGCGTGGTGGATGATCGACATGGTGGCGCTGCAGCGGGCGATGGAGCGGGGCGAACCGCGGATGCTGGCGCACACCGAGCCCGAGGGCCTGCCAGCGGCCCGGAAGGCGCTCCTCGCGGGGCTCGATGCCGCGCTCGAGGAAGCAGGCCTGCCGACCTCGCGGATGACGATCGGCGGATTCTCGCAGGGGGCGATGCTGGCGACCGACGTCGCGCTGCGCCTCGAGGAGGCCCCCGCCCGCCTCGCGGTCCTGTCCGGGACGCTGGTCTCCGAGTCGCAGTGGCGATCGCTCGCGCCGAGGAGGCGGGGCCTGCAGACCCTGGTTGCGCACGGACGCGCCGACGCGATCCTGCCGTTCGCGGGCGCAGAGGCCCTGCGTGACGTGCTGAGCGAGTCCGGGCTCGACGTGCGCTTCCTGCCGTTCGAGGGGGGCCACACCATCGATCGCGCGACGCTGACCGCGCTCGCCGCAGCGCTGACCGTCCCCGCCTGACACGGTACCGCGGGGTCAGTTCAAGCCGCCGCCGTCGAGATCGAACAGCGGGATCTGGCGCACGACAGGCCCTTCGTCCGCCTTGCGCATGACGCGCGTCCCGGCGCGGTCGGCGAGCGCGGCGGCGAACTGCTCGCTGCTCGTCACAAGGGCGTGGCTGCCACCGTCGTCCATGAACTCGAGGATGGCGTCGACCTTCGGCCCGACAGTCGCGGCGGGGAAGTGCCCTTCGCGCTGGAGCGTGCGGAGCTCGGAGGCCGTGAGACGCTCGAGCGGGCGCTGATCGACGCGACCGTAGTTGGCGTAGAGCTGCTCGACGCTCGTCAGCAACACGAGCAGCTCGGCTCCGAGGTCAACGCCGAGCAGGGCCGCCGTACGTTCACGTTCGATCACGGCCTCCACGCCGATCAGCTGGCCGCGCGCGTCGACCGCGACAGGCACCCCGCCGCCGCCACCGGCGATGACGATGTGCCCCGCCTCGAGCAGCGCCTCGATAGTCGGGAGGTTCACGATCTGCAGCGGACGGGGGGACGGGACGACGCGACGCCAGCCTCGGCCGGCCTCCTCGACCAGACGCACGTCGCTGACACGCGCCAGCGTCCGGGCGCGCCACTCCGAGAACATCGGACCGACGGACTTCAGCGGCGCCTGAAAGGCCGGATCGTCGAGCCCGACGAGGGTCTGGGTCACCACCGTCGACACCGGCTTCTCGACCTGAAGCCGCTTCAGCTCGTTGCGCACCTCGAGCTCGAGCTGATAGCCGGCCTGCCCCTGCACGCTGGCGATGCAGCCGTCGAGCGGGATGGGGGGCAGCTTGGTCGAGGTCTCCTCGTTCCGGATCAGCTCGCGGGCCACCTGCGGCTCGCCACCGTGGATGACGAGGACGCGGTAGCCCTCGCGCAGCAGGGTCACGACGGCCCGAGCGGCACGACGCACATGGCGCTGCTGCTCGCGCTGCGTTCCTCCGGCGGGTTCGTGCGGCGTGAGCGAGTGGCCGCTGAGGGCAAGTACGGCGATGGCGGCGCGAGCCAAGGTGTCCTCCGGCGCAAGCGTCAGAAGCGAGACCCGGCACACCGAGGACACGCCTCGCGACCGGGGTCCGCGCTGCTAGCACACGGCGTCCGTGGCGTGAAGCGTCGAGATGAACCGTGGCCGGCGCAACGACTTCCGGCCACACGCAGGTCGGTCGCCCGAGGGCTGGCTGGCACCGCACCCACCGAGACGGCTCGACCCGCCAGAGGGTTGGCCCGAGCGCGTCCCCCGGCGTATGCTGCCGCACCTGCCTCGCCCTGCGACGGCGCCGAAACCACGCTCTTCCCGGGACACTTCATGCCAAGCGCTGACCCTCACGCCGCCTTTCGCGGCGTCGCGAGCCTCGGTCGCGACCCTGTGGGCCTCATCGACCAGACCCGCCGTGTCCTGTGGCTGAACCCCACGGCCCACCACTTCATCGGCCTCGATTCCCGGCCGTCGCAGCAGTCCGAACCGGACCTCAAGGCCGCGTCGCGCATCCCGACCGTCCATCTGATGACGCCAGGCGCACCCCGGCTGAGCGGTTGGCGCACCGTCCTCGAGCTGATGCTCACAGAGCCCGAGCGACGTCACACCGTCCTGCTGCAATATGACGACGGGCGGGCGCTCGAGTTCGTGACCAGCGCGCACGCGGCCCCCGGCGACTGCTGGTACCTCGCCGCGACCCCGAGCCAGCTCGAGGCTGCTCCGGACGAGACCTACCGCGCGCTGATCGAGCACGTCCCCGGTGTCTTCTATCGCGGCCGCATGGATTCCGCCGGGACAATCCTGTATATCAGTCAGGCGATCGAATCCATCTCGGGCCATCCAGCTTCCCGGTTCGTCTCCAACGAACTCAACTGGAACGACATCGTCCACCCGGACGACGTCGGTCGCTTGATCCGAACGGTCGAGGACGCCGTGGCGGGGCGTCAGCCGTTCGAGATGGAATACCGTGTCCTCCACCGCGACGGCAGCGTCCGGTGGCTGTCCGAGAACGGAACCGGCGTCTTCGGCGTCGACGGAGTGTTTCGCCATGTCGCCGGATTCATACGGGATACAACCGAAGGCCGCCAGACGCGCGAGCGCCTCGGGCAGACGGAACGGGCCGCGACGGAGGCCCTCGCGCGCGCCGAGACCGCCCTCGCCGAGCTGAGCGCCTACCGCGCAGCCCTCGACGACTACGCCCTGGTGCTCGTGACCGAGGCCGACGGCCGGATCGTGCACGCCAACGAGCGCCTGGCCCACCAGTTCGGCTATCGCGCCGACGAACTCATCGGCTCCTCGGGGTATCTGCTCGACGGAGGCGATGGAAACCGCCGGAATGTCGAAGGGATCATTGCCGCGATGGCCCAAGGGCGGGCGTGGCGGGGCGAGGTGGTCGTCTCGGGCCGCGGCGGCGAGACGTTCCGCCTCGACGCGACGGTCATCCCGGTGGCGCCCGCAGGCGATGGCAGCCCCGCGGGCCGCGTCATTACAATCTTCGAGGACCTCGCCGCGCGCCAGGAGAGCCACCGCCGGGCCCTCGAGGAGCGGCAGCAGCTCGAGCTGGCGCTCGACGGGGGCGATCTCGGCCTCTGGGACTGGGACATCGCGACGGGACGGGCCATCTTCGACGCCCGCTGGGCCTCGATCCTGGGCGAGAGCACCGCCGATCTGCCGCAACACTTCACCAGCTGGGCGGTCCGGGTGCACCCCGACGACCTCGAGACGGCGCGCGCCCGGCTCGACCAGCCCTGCCGGGGCGAGTCCACGCGCTACGAATGGACCGGCCGGATGCGGCACAAGGACGGCTCGTGGCGGTGGATCCTCGCGCGCGGACGCGTCGTGTCGCGCGATGCTTGCGGCAATCCATTACGTATTGTCGGCACCCACGCAGACGTCACGAAGAACGTCCTCGCCGAACAGGCCCTCACCGCCCAGCTCGCCAAGCTCGAAGCCGCAGAGCGGCAGACCCGCATGGGCCACTGGACGTGGGACGCCCTCTCGAGCGGCATCACGTGGTCGAACAACCTGATGGACATCTTCGGGCGCCCTCGAAGCCTCGGGATGCCGGACTTTCAGGAGATGCTCGCCCACTTCGACGCGCACTCGCAGGCGACCATCGGCCGGTCGGTGGCGCGTGCGCTCGCGGACGGCGAGTCCTATCGCGTCCGCCTGCGCACCAGCAGTCAGCCCCCGAAGTGGCTCGACACCGTCGCACAGCCGCGCCGTGGCGAAGATGGGCGCGTCATCGGCCTTGTCGGCACCTGCATCGACATCACCGAGAACGTCGAGCGTGAGGAAGCCCTCCAGGCCGCCGTCCAGCGTATCGAGGCCGCGACGCGGGCCAAGACCGAGTTCCTCGCCATCATGAGTCACGAGATCCGCACACCCCTGACAGCCATCCTCGGATATGCCGAGATTCTGCGGGACGAATATGCCAATCGTTTGGGGGCGGAGGCGGCGGAGGTACCACTCGGCGCCATCGACAGCATCATGCTGGCCGGGCGCCACCTGCTGACAATCCTGAATGACATTCTTGACATATCTCGCATTGAGGCCGGCCGCCTGTCGCTTGACGAGGCCGCCCTCACCCTGCGCGATCTGTTCCGGGACGTCCTGACGCTGATGTCACCCCGCGCCCGGGAGAAATCACTGGAGCTATCCGTGGTGGCCGATTCGCCGCTGCCAGCCCTGATTTATGGGGACCCCAAGCGCCTCCGTCAGGTCCTGATGAATCTCGTCGGAAATGCCATCAAGTTCACATCAGCCGGTCACATCACCGTGACCGTCCGGGCCGAGCCGCCCGAGGACGCACACTGGCTGGTGGTCGACGTCGCAGACACCGGGGTCGGGATGTCTGGCACAGCCGTCGCCGGGCTCTTCCAGCCCTTCTCACAGGTCGACAGCAGCGCGAGCCGACGCCACGAGGGCGCGGGGCTTGGACTCAGCATTTGCCGCCGTCTCGCAGACATGATGGGCGGCACGGTGCGCGTGCTCTGGACCGAGCTCGGTCGGGGCTCGTGTTTCCGGCTCGAGCTGCCGCTGAGGCCCGTCGGCGGTGCCGCCACGCTCGCGGGCCTCGACTGCCTGATGACGCCGGACAGCACGAATCTCGTGGCGAAGAGCGCGGCCACTCACGCGACGCTGGCGGGCAAGGTGCTGATCGTCGAGGACGGCGAACTGAATCAGGCCCTCTTCCGCTACCACCTCGAGCGCGCCGGGGCCGAAGTGACGGTCGCCGACGACGGGCACATGGCACTCGACCGCATTCGTGAGGTTCATGGGTCACCGCGCGCCTTCGACCTCATCCTGACCGACATCCAGATGCCCGACATGGACGGCTACGAGTTGACGCGCACGCTGCGCAGCCTCGGATGTCAGACCCCCATCATCGCGCTGACCGCACACGCCATGGCCGAGGACCGTCAACGCAGCCTGGACGCGGGCTGCGACGACTACCTCGTCAAGCCCGTCGAGCGCGACGCCCTCATCAGCCGCTGCCGAACCTGGATCGGCCACCGCAGCCAATATCAAGCCCCGAAGCCCGCCGTCACAGGGTCAAGCGCAGGTTCAGCCCGAGGCTGACCGCGGGGGCCGGGATACTGAACGCTGCGAGCCCGTCGGGGAGGACCCCGGGGATGGGGGGCAGGGCCGGCACATCGAGTGCAAACCGGAATTCCCCGCCTCGATTGCCAAAGTGAGTCTGCACGAAGGTCTCGAGTCGCAGGCGGGTGTGCAAGGTCGCGATGGCGTCGATGCGCACGAGGCCGCTGCGGTCGCTGAGGTTCCCTAGCGCGGACAGATTGAAGGTCCAGCGGTCCCAGCTACCTGGCGCTGGCAGCAGCGCAAAGAACGCCGCGTAAGCCTGTCCCAGATAGAACGGCGCCAGCGCACCCGTCAGCAGCTGCCAGGCGTAGAGGTGGTCATCGCGGGCCCCGACCGGGTTCCAGAAGCCTTCGACTCCCAGCGTCAGCACGTCATTGTCAAAGACCCCCGTCGACCACAGGACGGAGCCAGACACGGCGGGGCGCCAGTGTCCGTCGGGGGTCGCTGTCGGCAGGACGCCTGCCCCCGGGTCGAAGTCCCCCGTGTAGACGGGCGTCGCCCGCTCGTCGGTCAACGCCGCCTCGAGCGTGACATCCACGGGCCCGAGCGCCGCGGAGAGGTCGAGGCCGAACGCCGTCTTGCGGCCAGCTCCCGCGACCGCGGAGGCCGACACCTCCCACGAGCTGCCAGCCCACTCGACCCGCAGCGCGCCCGCCAGATCGCCGAGGTGGTCGGCGCCCGCGAGCAGCCCGAGCGCATAGACGTTCAGGGTCTCCCAGGGCACATGGACCTTGACCATCGGGACGCCGACGCGCTCGTCGAAGAAGGCCACGGGATCGCGACGGGCCACGTTGGCGAAGTCGGTCGGGTTCCAGAGGCGGGAGGCGCCCCACTTGATGCGCTCCTGGCCAACCGTGAGGTAAACCGCGCGGCCGATGTCCGTCTTCAGCCAGAGCTGGTCCAGGAGCGTGGCGGCCGGCGCGGTCGGACGCCCGAGCAGATCCGCG
>SYAK01000568.1 GCA_005788935.1 Pseudomonadota bacterium | reverse complement strand
GTTGATGACGTAGTCGTCGCCGTCGCGCCGCGCGGTCGTCCGCAGGTTGGCGACATCCGAGCCGACGTCGGGCTCCGACACGCCCAGCGCCGCGATGGCCTGCCCGGTCACGGCGGGCTTGAGAAAGTTCTCGCGGTGGTAATCGTTGCCGATTTCATGGATGACGGGCGTCGCCATGTCGCTCTGCACGAGCAGCGCCATCGTCAGCCCGGCCATGCCGCAGTTCACCATCTCTTCGGCGTAGGCGACCGTGTACCACCAGTCGAGCCCCTGCCCGCCCCAGGCCTCTGGCACGCGGATGCCGAGCAGCCCGAGCTCGGCGGCCCGCGTGAACACCTCGCGCGGAAACAGGCGCGCCGCCTCCCAGGCCTCACCGTGCGGGTGCAGGTCGGTCTTGGCCCAGTCGCGCACGGTCTTGCGGAGCAGCTCGTGCTCGGGGCCGAAGAAGGGGTAGCTGCGGTTCCTCGTGGGCTGCGACATGCGTGACCTCGCTGGGTTCGGGGGTGTTCGCTCGGGTGCTTCGTGGACGCCCGGCACTCTACCGCGCCCGTCCGCAAGCGCCAAGCACGTGACGCCGAGGCGCTGATGCGCTATCGGGTGAGGATGTCTCGTCGCGCCTGCCTGCTGTCGCTCTCGCCGCTTCTCACCAGCCTCGCCATCGCCTGCGATGACGCCTCGGGCCCCGCGCCATCGACGGAGGCGCCCCACCCGGCCCTCGTCGGCACGGCCGCAGGCGCCTTCGAGGTCCGCCCCGGGGTTGAAATCGCGACCGTCACGGGCGGGGTCCCGGGGCGACCCTACACGCTGCACGACGCGACTGGCACCGCCCGCCTGACGGTCGTCGCCGATGCCCTCGGACAGGCCCATTTCGCCTATGTCGGCGCGACCCACGCGACCCTCTCCTCGGGGGCTGGAAGCTCGCTCGAGGGCGGGGTCACGGGGGGCTTCGTCAAGGGCGCGACCACGGTCCCGCCTGGCGACGGCTGGGTCATTCGCGACGACGCGACGACCCCACCGACCGCTGTCGGCCCCTTCCGCGTCCTGGCGGTCTCGGACGTCCCAGCCCCCGAGGAGGCTTACGAAAACCAGCCGCTCGCGGGCGTGCACTACGGCCTGACGGGACACGCAGAGGACCCGCAGCTCGGCCTCGGCTACATCCGGACGCGCGACGGGACGCTGCTCTCGGCGATGGTGCGCTTCCCCGACCCGTACCTCTGGGGCGACGGGCCCTGGCCGACGGTCATCGCCTACTCGGGCTACGACCCGTCGAACCCGGACGACCCGGACCCCGGTGCGCGGCTCGCGACGCTGCTCGGCTATGCGTCCGTCGGCGTCAACATGCGCGGCTCCGGGTGCTCGGGCGGCGTCTTCGACATCTTCTCGCCCGCCCAGCAGGCGGACGCCTACGACGTCATCGAGGTCGTCGCGCGCCAGTCGTGGGTGCTTCATGGCCAGGTCGGCATGGTCGGCCTGTCCTATCCCGGCATCACTCAGCTCTATGCGGCGGCGGCCAACCCGCCGAGCCTCGCGGCCATTGCGCCCTTGTCGGTGCTGTCGGACCCGTGGGAGCTGCTGCGGCCCGGCGGCATCTACAACGCCGGCTTCACGCGGCAGTGGCTCGAGGAGCGGGACCGCGAGGCGTCGTCCCTTGGACAGAGCTGGACCGAGCGCCGCATCGCCTGGGGCGACGACATCTGCGAGTCGCACCAGGCGCTGCGCGGCCAGAACCTCGACTTCGGGGTGATCTTCCAGGACCTGGCCTTCTACCCGGAGACAGCCTACGCGCGGAGCGTCAAGCGCTTCGCCGCCGACATCCGCGTGCCGGTGTACCTCTCGGGCGGTTTCCAGGACGAACAGACCGGCCCGCACTTCACCGCGATGCTGCATCGCTTCGCGTCCGCGCCAGCGCGCCGCTTCATGCTCTACAACGGCCGCCACACCGACGGCTACAGCCCGCTGCTCTTCGCGCGCTGGCACGAATTCCTCGAGCTCTTCGTCGGCCGTCGTGTCCCGCGGATGCCCGAGTGGATGCGGACGCTCGGGGCCGAACAGCTCAGCGCGGCCTGGGGCTCGGACGCCGTCCCGCTCGAGCCCGACCGCTTCGCAGCCTTCGCCGACGACGACTACGCCGGCGCGCTGGCCGCCTGGAAGGCCGAGCCGGAGGTGCGCGTCCTGTGGGAGAGCGGCGGCGGTGGCGAGGGCGTGCAGGACGGTGCGCCAAAGGAGCGGTTCGCGCTCGACCTGCCGCGCTGGCCAGCCCCCGACGCACGCACGACACGTCACCTGCTGACGCCCGAGGGGACCCTCGTCGAGGACGCGGGGCCGTCGGGCGCGCGGGTCGGCGCTGGCACGCTGCGGTTCGACCACGACCCGGACGCTGGCGCGCGGACCTTCTTCGGGCCACGCGGCTACTCGACGATGGATCGCATGTGGGACCTCGACTGGACCCGCCACCCGGAAGGCCATGCGCTTGCGTGGGAGACACCAGCACTCGAAGACGCCATGATCCTGGGGGGCGCTGGTTGGGTCGAGCTCTGGGTCGCGAGCACGGCGAGCGACATCCACCTGCAGGTGACGCTGACCGAGCTGCGGTCCGACGGAAAGGAGGTCCTGCTGCAAAACGGGCTCTTGCGCGCGGGTCACGGGGTCGTCGACGCGGAGCTGACCGACGGAAACGCACTCCAGTACACCTGGCAAGAATCGCATTTCGTTACGCCGGTCCCTGGCGAGGTGGCGCTCGCGCGGGTCCCGATCCCGTCGGTCGCGCATGTCCTGCGACCGGGCTCCAGGCTGCGCCTGACGGTGGCGTCGCCGGGCCGCAATCACGGCACCTGGCAGTTCGACGAACCGACAGGCGGGACCGCCGCCACCCACACGGTCCACGTGGGCTCGGTGACCCCGTCGGCCCTCGTGCTGACGCGCCTCGACGGCACCCCGACCGGGGAGGCCCTCGCCTTCCCGCCCGAGCTGCCGGCCTGTCCGGGACTGCGAGGTCAACCCTGCCGCGAGACCGCCCCCATCGTGAACGGGACCGCGCGCTGAGCGACCGCCGCGCGGGCGGCCCGCTGTCACCCGCTCAGCGGAAGATGGCCATCAGCGGCTTGACGCGGAGCTCCGGCCCGGTCATCTCGTTGCGGAGACCGACTTCGTGGTAGAGGGCCTGAAGAATGTGCTCAGGCCGGATAATCTCACGAACGCCGGGGATTTCCTCGGCCGCGAACATGCCCGCCGCGTCCTGCGTGAAGGCCCGCCCCGTGACGAGGTCCACGGGCACGGGGTTCATGCCGCGGTTCGAGGAGGCTCCGACGACCCGGCCCCCCGCGATGTTGCCGCCCGCGAGGAAGCAGGCGTTCAGAAGCCAGTGGTCGCGCCCGCCCTGAGCGTTCAGCAGGGGCGTGCGCGAGAACTCCGAGAAGCCGACGATGACCGTCCGGTCGAGCCAGGAGTCGCCCGAGCCGTCCGGGTACGGCGTCGCGAGCAGATGGTCCATCAGGCGCGCGACCGCCGTGTATCCGTCGGCGAGGCGAGGCCCGTGATCGACCTGCCAGTTGTCGAAGTGCGTGTCGCGCGAGGCCGTCGGGGCAAAACTGCCCGCGCGCGAGATGCCGCCCGTCAGCGCGAGGCCCGCGCGGGCGGCGCGCGCGTTGGCCGAGCCGAGTGAGGTCGCCGAGGTGCTGAGGCCGAAGCGCGTCCGGACGGCCTGCATGGCAGGCGTGTTGGACCGCAGGTCGAAGCGCGCGTCGAGCCTCTGCTGAACCATGGCGCGGGCGTCGCTGCGCGCCTCCTCGGCTCGCCTGACGAGCGGCGAGCGGGCACCCTCGGGGCAGCCCGAAGCCCGCGCGATGAGGGCGTCGATGCGCTCCTCGACGGACGTGGGAAGCGAGCCCGCCGCCGGGCCGAGCACCCGCAGGAGATCGTCGAGCCCGCGGGCTGCGAGGGCGGTCGCGAACGTGGGGCGATCGAAATTGAACGACTCGACCCCGATCGTCAGGTTCGGGATGGCCTCGTCCCCGCCCACGACGCTCGTGAGCCACGTGTCCGCCGACGAACCGCGGGCGATGAGACCGCTTGGCGGGCGCCCTGTCAGAAAGCGACGCCGCCCGACCTCGTGCGTCAGCGTGTCCATGTTGAGCCCGCGCACGACGCAGAGGCGCGACGCGTGACGCGCGAGCTCGCCCATGAAGGGCCCGAGGCGCATGGTCCCGTCGCCGAGCGGGTCGATCACGGGGGCGCTCAGGGTCGTCGCGAGCTCGTAGCCGGGCTGAATGAGGGTCGTGGACGCATTGCCGTTGGTGAAGACGGCGGGGTCGCGCGGGTCGAGCCCCAGCAGAATGTCCCAGCCGCCGCCGAAGTAGCAGAAGACGTAATGCCGTGCGGGGATGCCTTCGACGCCACCCGAAGCTGCCCGACCGAGGCCGCTCAGCAGCCCGGCGGCGCCGAAGACCCCAGCCGCCGCACCGACAGCGAGGCCGCCCTGCAAGAAGGCGCGGCGGGAGAGGCCGTGCTTGACGTGTGTGGTCATGCGTTCACCGCCTGGATCAGAGGGTGTAGAAGTCGGGATGCGTGAGCAGCGCAACACAGACCGCCTGCCAGGCCGTCTCCATGCTCGCGGTGAGCTGGTAGGAGCTCGCAAGCAGCCAGCGCCAGGCGTCGAATCCGGGCGCGTCGGGCGCGAGGCGGCGCCCATGGAAGCGCAGGAGGAGGGCCGAGAGCTGGGCGTCCGTGGCGGCGGGTGCCGTCTCGGGGGTGTCCTGCAGGCCGAGGGCGCCAAAGAGAACGGGAGGCGACTGCGACGACACGCCCGCAGCGATGGCCGCCTTGTCGGCCTTCACCCGGTCGGCGCAGGCCTTGCGCGCGCCATCCCCGAGGAACTTCGCGAAGAGCGGGGTCGCGTCGAGGTCCTCGATGGTCGTGTCGATGAAGTTCGGCATGCCGAGGGTGTCCGCGAGGACGGTCCACTGCTCGGTCGTCGTCGCGCCGCTCGTGACCGTCCAGGTGATACCGCCGAGCGCATCCCGGAAGGCTCGGTCGAGCATCGGGATGTCGACCCTGCGACGCGGGCGCGTTCCAGGCGGTGCAGGCGGGACCGGCTCGGCGAGCGCAGCCTCCTCCGACGTCCCGACCTGCAGTCCCGTGCTCCCCGGGTGCTGCCAGACGGCATCCGCCGACTCGCCGGCAAGGTCCGGGAGGTCGCTCGAGGTATCGGGTTGCGGGGTTTCAGCATCCGCGCGCTGGCCTGCCTCGGTGTCACCGGGCTCCACGGCCACGTCGGGCTCCGCGGCCACATCGGGCTCCGCGGCCACATCGGGCTCGGCGGCCACCTCGGGCTCGGCGGCCACCTCGGGCTCGGCGAGGGGCTCCGAGGGTCGCTCCGAGGCGGGAAGCGGAGCCTCACATCCCGCGGCGGTTGCGGCCCACACAGCGAGCGCGAGCGGGGTGCCGCGCCCGGTTCGAACCAACAGGCGTCTCATCGGGCCCTCCGGTAGGTCTCGTCGAGCAGGATGTCACGCACCACCTCGCGGTATCGGAAGTCCGAGGCCACGAAGGTCTGCGCGAGCAGGTCGATCCAGGTGGAATTGGTCACGTCCTCGGCCGCACCAAGCAGCTTCCCGAGCGCGGTTTGCGCCACGCATCGCGGCAGGCGCCCTTCGACCGCCTCCGTGAGCGCGAGATAGTCGGGCCCCTCCTCGACCGCGAGCATGTGCTCCTCGCGGCGGAAGGTGTAGCCCAGCAACCACCCCGTCCACTCGGCCTCCTTGTCCGAGAGCGGGCGGGTCACGTAGTTTTGCGTGCAGCGGGTGGGACAGGCCAGGCTCGAGCGTGCGCAGCTCTCGCACTGCGGGTCGTAAGCCGGGAAGGCCGCCGGGTCGAGGAAGCTCGTGCCGCGCTCGCCCCAGCGCCCCCAGTGGGCCGCCGCGGGCTCAAGCTCGGCGTGGCAGTAGTTGCAGCCAGCCCGCTCCTGCAAGTCTGGCTCGTCGATGTCCTCGACCGCCACACCATCCGCGGAGGGGTTGAAGGGTCTGCACAGGAACGCCGTGTAGAAGCGGTTGGCGCGGGCCCGCGCGGTCTGGAACCGGATGAGGAAGGCGGGCGAGGTCAGGACGCCCGCGTGGTGGGGCCCGAGCTCGACTGGCACCCACGTGTCGGTCTGGTGCCATTCGAGCGCTGGCAGGCGCTCGAGGTCGACGAAGAGCGGCTGGATGCGCATCCGCGTGATCTGGGTCTGGTGGCGCAGGAAGTGGACGATCGGCCCATTGACGTACCCGCGCGAGGTCGTGAAGAGGTCGAGATACGAGCGGTCGTCGCGGATGATGTCGCGAACGCGCCGATCGACGTCCTCGGCGAAGGCCTGCATGAGCGTGCGGGCCTGGGTCGACGTCGCACACCAGTTCAGGTTCGGGCCACAACCGCAGTCGCGTTGCGCGGTCCCGAGGTTGCTGTTGCACGAGACGCCGTTGGCGGACAGGGCGGCCGCCTGCGCGTCAAAGGCGCAGACCCGGATGGTCGTATCGGGGGCCCAGTAGGGCCGCACCTCGACCCACCCCTCCCGCATCGACCCGTCGTCCTGCAGCGTCGCGAGGACAGCGCCGTCATCTCCGAACTGCGCGGGCTCGTTCAGGCAGCGGACATCGGCGCCGCGCAGGCGACGGGCAATCGCCCCGCTGCGGTAGGCCGCGGTGGTCGTGTTGTTGCCGAGGCTGAGGGACGCGGAGACCCCGTAAGGTGTCAGATTCGAGATGTTGTTCCAGAGGAGCTCGCGATGCAGACGGACGAAGCGATCGGCGAAGGCCTCCGAGGCGAGCCACTCGTCGATCAGGCGCACGACGGCCGCCTCGGCAGCTCCCGCCTCGCCCGTCGCCTCTGCGTCGACCACCGCCGCAGTCTCCTCGGGCGTCGGGAGCTGTCCACGGACATCGAGGCTCGCCGAGCGCAGCCAGCGCGTCGGGGGCATCCGATCCTCGGGGGCGACGCAGAGCGGGTCGTCCCACGCGGGCTCGGCCTGCGGCTCCGCGGCCCGGCCTGCGCTCGTGGAGATGACCATCCCGAACGTCGCCAGGGCGGCGAGGAGGCTGCGCGATGGAATGGGGCTTGGCATGCGTCTCCTCGCGAGTCGGTCAGGGTCGGAAGCCCGCGTCGCGCCAGGCCCGCAGGGTCGCGAGGACCTCTGGCGACAGTCTGTCGTTCCCGGGCGGCATGGAGGCGGGCAGGTTCGTCCCGAGGTTCGTGCACTCCGGGACGCTCGAGCGGGGCGTCTGATGGAGGTCAGCGCGGCACAGGACCTCGTCCACACGCGCGGCGACCACGTCCGGCACATCGAGCGCCACCCGCCGAAGGAGGTTCCCGGTGGCGTGACATCCGCCGCAGACGCGCGTCAGGGCCGGACCGACGTCCGTCCACGCCGGCAAGCTGACCGCGAGCTCGGCCGACACGGTCCGCGACACGCCAGCCTGCCACGTAACGACGACCGCGAGCGTGTACCGGTCGTTCGGGAGCGCCAATGGGTCGAGCGCGATCGTCGGCCAGAGCGCGCCCGCTTCGGCCGGTCGCACGGCGAGATCGGTCGACGCGCCATCGGCCGAGGTCAGCGTCGCGGTGATGCGGGAGACCGCGGCGAGGTCGGTCGGGCGAATGGCGATGACAACCGCCGAGCGGAGCTCTCCGTCGGGCGGGACATCGCCGAGGGACACGGCGTTGCCAGCGGCGACAGCCCGAACCCCGGCGGGGGTCGCGACCAGCAGGCGCCCGTCGGGGATCGCCGCGAACGCCGAGATCTCGGCGAGTTCGGGCGGTCCCGAGGCAGCGGCGAGGCTCGCGTCCTCGCGAACCAACAGCAGCGCTCCAGCGACCGTGCGCAGCCACGCGACGGGGGCCTCAGCGTGGGACGCCAGGGACGCGAGGCCACCGACGTCGGCCAGCTCGCGTCCGGAGGCAAGCCACGTGCCGCGCCCAGCGGTCTGCGTCCGCACGCGCAGCTGACCCGACCCGTCCAGCCCGTCGTGCAGGGCAAGGACGAGGCCACCGCGGGTCGTCCCGAGGGCGGTGACCTGCGGCGTCCGGAGATCCGGCCGCTCGAGGGAGAGCGCCGGCGCGTCCGGAAACCCGTGCAGGGCGAGCACGCCACCGTCGGCCGCAAGCCAGACCGCGGGGACGCTGGAGGCGGCCGCCGTGGCGATCGGCGCTGGCCCCGCGAGGAGACCTGGCGCGAGTCGCAGACCCTCGGCGGTGACCGGGGCCCGGACCCCGTCCCGCCACCGCCACAGCCCGGAGTCGGCGGAGATCCAGAGGGCGTCGGACGCGCCGGCCTCGCCGCCGACCCGCAGCACCGCACGCACCGGATCGTTGGCGAAGCGGTCCGCGAGCGGACTCGCGATGACGACGCCGTCACGCACCACCATCAGGCCGAACGCACCGCCGACGATGACGTCCCGGACGCTGGCCGCCGCCGCGACGAGCGGCCCCGCGACCGTGACGCCCTCGGGCCACGCCAGGTTGGACGCGATCCCGCTCCGGACAAGCCTCAGCGACGAACCGTCGCGCTCAAGCCACGCCTCGCTCCGCCCGTACCCGACCCAGAGGAGCGCGTCTGCGCGTCCCTCGGACATCTCGGTCGTGAAGACCTCGACCTCACCGAGCGGAGGCGGCGCGACCGGTCCACCGGCGTCTCCATCGGCGTCTGCCAGGTCGACGTCGGGCAGGTCGACGTCGGGCAGGTCGACGTCGGGCCCCGCCTCAGGTGCGGCGTCCGGCGCGTCGTCGAGGTCGGCCTCCGACGCCTCCAGGTCGCCCGGAGCGCCGGAGTCGGCCGCCAGCGCGTCGGCCGCATCCAGCGCCGAGCCTGGCGCGTCGAGGGCGTCGACCGACGTGGCGTCGGAGTCCGGACCGAGGGCCCCCGTCGGCTCGCAGCCCGCGAACGTCACACACGCCGCGAGCCACAACGTCCAGGGCGGCAAGCCTGGCGTGCGGTACCTGCGGGCGCCCGCTCGCTGTTCGCTCCGCTCGTCTGTCCGGGTCGACGCACCCCGCGCTGCCACTCGCATGGCGTCAACTTCGCATCCGCGGGGCGCGCACGTCAAGCGACAGACCACCCACCGCAACAGGCCGCGCGCAGCTCCCGGGCCACGCGAGGCGGCCCGGGTCACGCGCTGCAACCGTAGCGGGCGAGGTCAATCGCGACGAGGACCCAGGTCCCCGAGAGGCGGCGGAAGGCAAGCGTCACCCGATGGCTCGAGGCGACATGGACCTTCAGGATCTGGCGCTCGTCCGCCTCGGCGCGTGCGATCTCGGCCGCCTCCCAGTCCGCGAAATCGTACTCGACCGCCGCCTTCATCAGCATGCTGACGCGGTCCCAGTCGCCGCGCGTCGTCACGAGAAAGCAGCCAGTCGGGGCCATGCCCGCGTCGTTCTCGCACGCGACCTCGGGGAGCGCCTCGCGGACGAGCGCGCCACTGCAAGCCCCCGCGGACGTGCTGACCGACGCCCAGTTCGGGGCGAGGCGCGCCGCGAGCTCGGCCGGGTCGTCGAAGGGCTCGATGTGCATGAAGACCCCGGCGCTGTCGATGAGCCAGACCCGCTGCGCCGCGCTCGCGTAGCGCGTCACGAGCGCGAGCAGGTTCTCTGACAGGATGTCAGCTGTCAGCGCCGCGTCGTCCGGGAAGCCGCATCCCCGCCGCTGGTCGAACTCGAAGAACAGCGTCGCGCCGTCCTGGGCGCAGGCGCAGGCCTCGTCCTCCCAAACGCCACCCGTGTCGGCGCACAGCCGCGCTGCGTCCGGCAGGCAGCCAAGCTCCGCGTCGAACGACGCCTCGAGCCGCGTCGCCTCGGGGGTCTGGCGGCAGTCGCACGCGCCCGCCTCCCACGCGCCGCCAGTCGCGGCACACAGGGCCTCAGCCGGGCTCGAGGCCACGTCTTCCGCCACGACATCGCTGAGGTCGGCGCCCGCCGCCGCGTCATGCGCTTCGGCGTCTGGCTCGTTGACCGCATCGCTCTCGGGTGCGGAGACCCCATCGGCGGCGGCGGCGCCGCTGTCCGCGAGGGCCGCCACATCTTCGGGAGGCGGCGAGGTCGAGGCCTCACCACCGCAGGCGGACACGAGGGCCATCAGCGCGACCCCGATGAGGCCGGTTGCAGGCCGAGCATGCATGTTCAAGTCCACGGACATCGACGGAATTCCTTTTCGGACGGACAGAGACAGCGCCTTCACTCGGGATCGCGACGGCCCGCAACCGGGCGCCAGCTGGCCTCGGGCGCCCCGGCCTCGGCCGTGACGAGCGGCGCGGTCGCCCAGACCACCTCGCGCTCGGGCCATCGGACCGCTCCCACGCAGGCGCGGTCACCGAGAAACTTCCCGTAGCCGTTGAAGTCCACACAGAGGACGTCGCCCGTCCAGGGAACTCGCCCCTCGGGCGCGAGCCGTGGCCCAAGGGTTTGCCACCAGGCGCGCAGGTTCGGGTGCCCGCTCGGCCAGGGCGGCGCCCAGTGCGGCGCCTCGACGCCGAGCTCGGGCGGCAGGTTCCAGTAGTGCCCCACGACGATCGGCTTGTCGCGCGGGACATGCGGGTCGTCCTCGCGCCACCACGTGACGCGGGCGTCGTGCCGCAGGTGTCCGTCGGCGTCGGCGAACGGCTCGGTGACGGGGCGCTCGTGGCCCTTCATCAGGATTTCATGCGGCTGGTCGGGCTCGCCGCGACCGCTCGCCGAAAGACCCTCGACCACGCCGAGGCCGCCCAGCGCCGCCGCCGCCACAGGCGGTGCCACCGTCGGCGTGAAGACCGCTGGCACCCGCACCGCGGCCGCGATCGCGGCGAGCGCCTCGGCCCGCCCGCCATCCCCCGCGAGCGAG
>SYAK01000567.1 GCA_005788935.1 Pseudomonadota bacterium | reverse complement strand
TCTCCCATGCTTTACTAAATACCCGATCTTGCGCCGCCGGTAAAGCTTCTGGGTTTAGTAAAGCCAGGGTGCGTGTCGGCGAAGGCGGCCAAGCTCCTCGCACGACGGTCACGCTTTACTAAACCCGACGACTTGCACGCCGAGTAAAGCGACGTGGTTTAGTCAAGGCGGCGGGGCTCACTGCTCACTGCACGAGCTCGAAGAAGTCGTAGGTCAGCGTGACCGACTCGATGACGTTCTCGTCGCTCTCGTTGTCCCAGTCGCCGGCGACGAACTTGACGGGCCAGGCGCGGGCGAGGGTCCAGCGGCGCAGCGTGGTGCCGTCCCGGTCCTGCTGCACGAGGTCGAGGTTGCGCTTGTAGAGGACGTCGGGGAGGCCGAGTCCGCTGGCGGTCTTCGCGACGTCCTGGAGCCAGTCGAAGAGGTCGCGGTCATGGGTCGCGCCGCGCTCGAGGGTCACGTCGGCGAAGGTGAGGCGCCCGGGGCTCTTGTTGGGGATCAGCGAGCCGCCCTCGAAGTATTGGACGTTCGCGACCTCGACGGAGAGCTCGGAGCACTTCTGGAAGCCCGCGTGCCCGATGTCGTCGATCTCGCAGACGAACTTGAACTTCTTGTGGAAGCTGCGGGGGTTGCCGATGACGGTCATCACTCACTCCGTCGTTAGCGGCGACGCGGAGCAGACACGCTCACGCACCGCCGCATGTTGTTGTTCTCGCTGTCGTTGCTCACCGCTCACCGCTCCCACCTCACCGCTGCCCCGCCAGCTCCGCCTCGAGGGCGCGCGTGTCCTGGCTGATGCGGAGGATGATGAACTCGGCGGGCTTGTTCGTGGCGAGGCCGACGCGGGCGACCAGCTTGCCGGCGAAGATGATGGTCGGGGTGTTGAGCGTTTCCGAGACGTCCACGAAGAAGGCCTGCTCGGGGTCCCTGCTGCGGAAGGCGCCGTTGTTCATCTGCGTCAGCAGGAAGGCCGTGATGGTCCTGCGGACCTGCGCGCGGAGGCCCTCGGTGTTGTTCTTGTGCCGCGCGAACTGGAGGCCCTGCTTCAGCGCGCGCTCGATGAAGCTCACGCCGCGCCGCTCGGCGACGTACGGGAAATTGCCGTCGCCCTTGAGCGTGCGCGAGCCGTCGATATAGCGAGGTAGCCCCGGGCCCGTCGTCAGCGGGTTGATGCGCTTCGGGTACACGAGGTCCCGCTTGCGCTCCTCAAGGACCTCGTCCGTCTCGAATCCGAACACGCCGAACATGCGGCCCGCGTCGACGCCGGCCGGCGGGTCGTAGACGCCGCCTGGACGCGCGCTGTCGTTGCGCGCCAAGACCCCCGCGATGATGCCCGACGGCGCCACGACGAGCTGGTCGCTCGGGCCGAAGACGCTGCGCGCGGGGTTGAGGATCCTGACCCTCGGCCAGTAGAGGGCCGCGTGCTCGCTCAGGTTCGCGAGCGCCGCGCCGTTGACCACGTAGTCGATGACGCCGCTCGCGCCATGGCCAGCGGGCGGGTCGAGGATGGCGAAGACGAGCCCCTCGCGGACCTGCTCGCAGTAGGTCACCATCGCGTTGTGGACCGCCGCCGTCGCCTGCCCTGGGACGAGCAGCAGGCTCAGGTCCTGGACGGCGTCGAGGGCGCGGAGGCCGGTCTTGGCCCGCTCGGAGCCGATGAAGTCAGCGTCCCCGAGGCCCGCCAGCCCGTCGTCTCCGCCCGTGAGGCGCGCGGTCTGGGGTGCCGGCGCGGCCTCCCCCGGCGGGCCGAGGTCCACGACCCGGATGAGGGCCGAGCCGCCCCGCGGCGCGTGCACGACGCGCTCGACGTGGCGCGGGCTGGCTCTCGCCATCGACAGGTCGATGAACGCCTCTCGATAGGCGCCGTCCTCGATGACGGCGAGGTCAAAGGCGCCGGGCTCGCCGCTGGTCGATGGGCGCACCTCCAGCTCGAGGCGGTTCGCGTAGGCGCCCGGGTCCTTGCCCTCGACCCTCAGCGCCTCGACCGGGGCCGCCGCGGTGGCTGGAGGGTCGGCGTAGACGGTGGCCGCGCCGCGCTGGGCGGTCACGCTGGAGGCGTCCGACGGATCGCTGTAGTGGGCCGTCCGGACGACCCAGAGCTGGCTGCCGCCGTTCTCGAAGAAGCCCATCGCCGCGAGCGTCAGGTCGGCGTCCGCGGTGAAGCCTCCGAAGCGCGCCTCGAAGTCCTCGGGAGAGGTGCACAGCACGGGCTGCCCGATGGGGCCGCGCTGCGTGATGCCGACCGCGCCAGCGACCGAGGTGGGGACCGTCGGCACGCCGCGAACGCGAGGCTCCTCCTCGATGACGACGACCTTGGACGACAGCAGCTGAGCGCTCATGGGGACTCTCCTCGTGCGTGGCGTGGACGCTTCCGTGTCGAGGCCGCGTCCGCCTGGGACCTCTGGGGATGGCGTCGGACCTCGAGCTCGCCGCGCGCGACGAGCGCGCTCACCTCAGGAGCCGACAGGAAGGACTCGGGTAGACCCGTCAGGGAAGACGCGGCGGGCAGCGAGAGTGACCTGCAAATGCGACGCGGAGCCCGCCCCGCGATGAGCGTGCAGTGGCAGTCTTCGCCCACGCAGACCGCCGCGTGCGGCAGGTTCAACGCGAGGCAACGCCCGCTGTGGTTGATCAGCGTCACGCTCACGGACGGCCTCCGAGGACCTGGGTGGAGAGATCGGGGCCCGCGCCGGCGACCGCCTTGCCGAGGTCCATCGGCAGCCCCTCGTCGAGGTCGAAGCCGCGGACGACGAGGCCGGCGGTGAACACCCGCACGTCGCTCTGGCCGCGCAGGTTCGTGCGGAACTCGCCCTCCGGGTCGAGCTCCCAGCGAACGACGCCGCGCTCCGGGTGGTCCGGGTCGCGCGGGATCGTGAGCCAACGGTTGCGGTTCAGGAACGACGCGACCGACGCCATGAGGTTCAGGAGTTCGGCCGTCCGATCGGAGGCCGCGGTCAGGACGAACGCGAGGTCGACCGTGAGGGCTGGCCGGCGACGGAGCAGCTCGGGCCCCGCGAGGCCGGGCACGACGTCCTCGGCGAGCACGTTGGTCGCGTAGAACCGGCTCTCGCGGACGGTGGGGCCGGAGAGCACGAGCGACGGCAGCGTCGCGAGCGTGACGACGCGCAGCGCATCGTCCGGGGTCGCGTCGTAGTCGACGGCCACCGCCATCGAGGTGTTCTCGGCGACCTGGGCCTTGAGCATCCGGAGCAGCGCCCGGATGGCGCGAGTGAGGTTCGACTCGCCGACGAGCGCGGCGCGGGCGAAGCGGTAGGCATCCGGAAGCGAGACGACCTCGCCGGGAATGCCGGCTCCGGCCGCGTCGAGGTTCTCGACCGTGACGGCGACCAGGCCCTCGGGGTGTGGCGGCGTGACGACGTCCACGAGGCCGACGCCTGCGTCGAGGCGGACCGAGCGCACCTCCGCGTTTGTCGTCCCGAACCGGACAGCGACGCGTGCCGCGAAGCCCGAACCGACGAGGCGGACCAGGTCGCCCCCGCTGGTGGGCCCAGCGGCGGGTGTGACGCTTGAGAGGACCGGGGCCGCCATCAGGGTGCCCCCATGCCCGTGAGCGCCGCGACGCGGGCAAGGAAGCGCCGCTGCGCCCTAGGCTTGAACTGTTCGAAGGCGGGCCGGAGGAAGGGTCGCGCCGGGACCTGCACGACGACCACGCCGCGCCCGCCCGAGCCACCGCCGCCGAGCGGCTTGCCCGCCTCTCGAAGGACGGCGAACACGAACCGTCGCATCGCGTCGGTCATTGGAATCACGATCGGGTTCGACCCGAACTCCTGCACCTCGGCGATGCGGACGAGGCTCGCCCCGTCAGCGCCGCGCGCGGCGCGGGGCACGCCGACGAAGGCCTCGTCACCGCGGACGATGGTCGCGATGCCGTTGCGGAGATCTGCCCGGACGATGAGCGACTTCGACCCCCCGAACCCCTTGAGTCGGCGGGCGGCGAGCGTGGTGTCTTCCGGCTGCGCGAGCGGGCTTCCGCCCGGTGCCTGGCGCGTCAGGCCCTGCACAATCTCACGTCGAAGGACCTCGGCCTCCTGTCGGAGCGCTGTCGCGATCGCGCCTTGGAGGCGCGCCGGCGCCGCCGCGAGCAGCGCACGGGCACGGGCCCAGTCGCCGGTTCGGGTGACGCTGCTCATCGCCGCCTCCAAGGCACACGCCCGCGCACGCACGAAGGCGACGTGGCGGACGGGAGCGAAGACGGAGAGTGGCGCTTCATTCAACCCTCGCGGGGGCGAGCTGCCGCGCCTCGAAGGTCACGAGCAGCAGGTTGCGGCGGGGTCGGCCTCGACCCAGACCGAAGCCGCGCGGTTGTGCCTGGACCACGTAGAGCCCGGGCGGCGTGCGGACGGCCTGAACGAGCAGTCCTCCAAGGTCATAGAGCCCGACGAGTCGAGACGCGACCGCGGGGCCATGCCCCGCGCCGAGGATCAAGATGACCCGCGCCCGCTGCACCAGCGCGACCGGCGCACGCCGTCTCATCACGAGCTTCATCAGGCGATGGCGCTCGATCGTACCGACCAAGACTCTCCGAGCACGGGGACCAGACATGTCCCCTCAATCCCGCTCGCGACCCGATTATTTCCGTCGATCGAGAAAACCCGGATTGACTCTACGGGCGGAGGTACTAGGCTCTCGGGGATGGGTCCCTCCACTCGCTCGAACCGTGGGTCGCACCTCGTCCCGTTCCTCGTACTCCTCGCGGGCGCCTGCGATGCGCCCTTGGGCATGCCCGACGGCGGAAGCGAAGCGCCGACCTCGTTCGTGACGCTCGCCGAGCTCGCCGAGGCCGCCGGAGGCGGCGACGTGACCATCGAGGCGGGGCAGACCGTCGTGATCGACGGCGACGCGGAGCTCGGGCTGCTCGTGGTGCGCGGCTCGCTGCGCTGCCTCGACGGAGCGCGGGCCGAGGTCCGCGCCGAGGGCGTGCTCGTCGAGGGCAGCGGCGGGCGCCTCGAGTGCGGCACCGAGTCGGCGCGCTTTACCGGGCGCCTCGAGGTGCTGCTCCGCGGCGACCGAGCGATCGACGAGGCGCTCGGGGGATACGGCGGGCACGGCGGGCACCTGCTCGGCAGCCGGGCCTTCGTCGTGCGCGACGGCGCGACGCTCGCCCTCTTCGGTGACGAGGCGCGCGCGGGCTTCGTGCGCCTCGACGCGGACGTCGCTGCGGGCGCGACCGAGCTCCTGCTCTCCGAGCCGGTCTCCTACGAGATCGGGGACACGCTCGCCCTCTCGACGACGAGCTACCGCTTCGAGGAGACCGAGTCCTTCGTCGTCACCGCGGTACGCGGCGCGCGCGTGACGCTCGACCACGCGGTCGCGCATGCGCACATCGGCCGCACCCTCACCTACGACGATCCGGATGGCGATCGCTACGTCGTCGACGAGCGGGCGTATGTCGCCGACCTCACGCGGAACATCGTGATCGGGGCGGAGGACGACGCGCTCTTCGCCGGCGGCCTCGGCGCACACGTGATGATCACCGAGGGCGGCATCGCCCACGTCGACGCGGTCGAGTTCACCCGGGTCGGTCAGCGGGGCCGCCTCGGCCGCTATCCGTTCCACTGGCACCTATCCGGCGATGTGACCGGGCAGTTCCTCCGCAACGCGAGCATCCACCGCAGCGTGAACCGCTGCGTCACCCTGCACGGCACGCAGCACGCGTCCGTCGTGGGCAACACCTGCTTCGATCACGCAGGCCACGGGTTCTTCCTCGAGGACGGCAACGAGACCGGCAACGAGCTCGCCCACAACCTCGGGATGCTCTCGCGGCGCGTGCCGCGGGCGGACGCCCTGCTCTGGAGCGATGCCTCCTGCGACGGTCCGGCGGCCCCATCGACGGGCGGGACGCCTCGCCTCGAGTGCCACCCTGCACCCGGTGACCGCTTCCCCGGACCCGCGACGTTCTGGATCGCGCACCCCGACAACGACGTGCACCACAACGTCGCCGTGGGCTCGGAGGGTTCGGGGTTCTGGATGGCGTTCCGCTCCCACCTCTTCTGCGATGGGACCGGATGCCGGCCCGCGACGGCGGAGGAGGCGAACGTCCATCCCCGCACGAGCGACACGCTGCGCTTCTCCGACAACGTCGCGATGGGCGCGGCGACCGGCATCACCTGGGACGGAGCGCCGACCGGCGCGGACGCGGCGAATCCGCTCAACCCGGGCGGGGACTTCGCGCTCGAGGCGACGCACTACGCGCCGCCGAGCACACCCGAGTTCCCCGGCCTCGTGGCGGTGAAGAACAGCGCCGCGGGCATCTACTTCCGCGGCGAGCAGGTGATCTTCTCGGGCTCGGTGCTCGCGGACAACGGGACGGCCGCGTTCTTCGCGTACAACCAAGTGCTGCGGGATGCGCTCGTCGTCGGCGACAGCCCGCTCCTCGGCCCGGAGGACCTCGCGTTCCATCTCGATTCAGACGTGGCGGCTCCGCGCCGGCATATCGGCCCGAGCGAGGGCATCCGCGTCTACGACGGCCCCTTCGTGCTCGACGACGTGTTCTTCGCCGACTTCTCGACCGAGCGGAACGTGAACGCCGGGTTCGATCAGACCGCGATCCCGATCCGTCTCACCGGCGCGGCCGAGCGCTGGGTGAACCGGGTCGAACACGTGACCTTCGCGCCCGAGCCGCTGCTCCGGTTCGATCTCGACCTCGCGCCGCATTTTTGGGAGGATTCATACTCCGCAGGGGTGTTCGACGTGACGGGTGAGCTGACCGGTGAGGCCGGGACGCTGATCCGCCCGCTCCACCCGATGAACCAGGCGCCCGGCTGCGTGCGGGGACCGACGGGGAGCGAGACGCTGTACTGCCGGTACGCGCTCTCGCACCTGCGCTTCGATGCGCCCGGGCGCGCGGTGAACCAGCGCTTCACCGTCACGCGCACGCACCCGACCGAGGCGGGCACGCCGAGCGTCGGGCCCTCGATGACCTGGACCTCGCCGGAGGAGCCCGGCGCGTACTGGAACAAGATCGGGATGATCCAGGACGCGGGGTACGTGTACCGGGTCGAGGGAATCGACTTCGCCGCCTCGACCTGGATGCGGGTGCGCTTCACCAGCGACGCGGTGAACGACCTCTCACCGTTGATCGTGATCGGCTCGGCCCACGACTTGCCCTGCGCGCTCACCGAGCTCGTCGTCGATGCGTGCAGCGATGCCTCGTGCGCCTCGCGCGTCCCGCTCTCGCCCGCCCCGGACCGCACCGCGGTCGAGACCGCACGCAGGACCTCGTTCGGGTTCGAGGGCGGGGCGCTGCTGCTGCGGGTGCAGGCCACGTCGGCGCGGCCGC
The DNA here is from genome assembly GCA_005788935.1 of Pseudomonadota bacterium. The sequence continues at coordinate 5,354 of SYAK01000567.1, read as the reverse complement.
AGATCTCACCAGGCGCGCCGGTCGGCGACGCATTCCTCGAGCTGCGCTGCCGCTGAGCGCCCAGTAGGCCGCGCCGCGATGCCGTGCACGAGGTCGCCTCGGCGAGGCGAAATCGTGCAGGGCGGTCACGAAGCCGGCGGCCCGCCGTCACGACGGGGGCCGCCCCGGGAACTGCGACGCCTGGTTCGTCGGCGCACTATCTGTCCGTGGCGGAGAACGCCCGAGACGGCCCGAGCGCGAGCGGGGCCTCGATGCGGGCGTGATCCGAGGTGAGGGCGTGCGCCGCGAGCGGAGCGAGTCGACCATCGACGGCGCCGGCGCCCAGCGAGCCGAGCAGCTCGACCGTCCCCGTCAGTCCCTCGAGCGCCGCGACGGCATGCGCGAGCAGCGGGTCCGAGGACGGCGCGGTGTTCGTTGCCGCGGCGGGGTCCGGCGTCGCGGGGACTTCGGTCGCGGGGGTGTCCTCCGCGGTGTCGGTCTGGGTGTCGGCCATGGGCGTGTCACTCCTCTTCACGATGAGAAAGCGGTGTTCGTTGGCCGCGCGGTCGACGAGCGAGACCTCCTCGACCTGGATGTCGACGAGGCGGTTCACGGGCGAAGCGGCCTTGCGGCGCGTGGTCATGCGACCTCCTGCGGGATGGCGGGTGCGTCCTCGGTGGGCGCGTTGGGGTCGACGGCCGAATCCGCTTCCGCCGCGGTCGGCTCGGGCACGCGGCGCGCGGAGCCTCCGATGGAGAATCCGGTCAGCTCGCCGTTGCGGACGCGCTGCCAGAGCTCGTCCGACAGCACGCGCACCGCGAGCAGCCAGGTGCCCCGCGGGACGACGACTTCGCCAATCTGGAAGTCCGTGGGCGCGAGGTAGCTCTCAAGCACCTTGACCTGGTCGTTGACGCGGAGCTGGTGCATCAGACCGAGGCCACCGAACTCCTCCATGAACAGGTGCGCTGCCTGGCGAACCTCCTCGTGCGAGTAGATGTCGCCCTGGGCGTCGACCTGCTCAGGCACGAGCACGACGCCGAGCACGTACCGCTCGTCGTCCGGGTTCACGTCCTTGAACAGCGTGCCGACCTTGCGAATCGGCGGAAGCGTCCCGGGGTCAGGCGACCAGTTCTCAAGCCAGTCGAGCGCGTCCGTGTGCTTCTCGACGAACTTGTAGTTCGCGACGAGCAGCTGCGTCAGGACGGAGGGCCCGCCCACACCGCGCATCGCGCCGATCGTGCGCGGCGTCCTGATGCGCTTGATGAAGTAGCCCGCGTCCTTGAGCATCGCGGGGAGCTTTCCCCGGATGCCGTAGGTCATGAGCCAGTTGCCCTTGAGCGACTGGAGCACACCAAAGAAGCGCTCCTCGTCGAAGTCGGACTCACCGACGTCGACGTTGTAGCCGGGGTACGGCGGGTCGAGGAAGAACGTCGTGTCGGGCGCGTCGTACTTGCGGACGACGGGCTCGTAGTCGCCCGAGTGCACCTTCACCTTGGCGAGCCGCGGCGCGAACTGCTCGATGCGCCCGATGGTCTTGGCCTCGATGCCCTGGACGTTCGGGCTGAACGTGCGGCCGCGCATCTTCCCGTACGAGAAGTGCGTCAGGTAGAGGAAGCGATGCAGCTGCTCGAGCTCACTGCGGGGGCTCTCGTCGAGCAGGCGCTTGAAGGTCGCCTCGTCCCCCGTCCACGGCATCGCGCGGAGGGCTTCGATCTTGGGCGGCGTGAGCTTCTGGATCAGCTGGTAGGCCTTCGCGATCTCGGGATCGGCGTCGTTGATGGCCTCGACCTCGGCGGGCTCCTTCTCGAAGAGCACCGCGGCCGAGCCCGCGAACGGCTCGACGTAGGTTCGGTGCGGCGCGAGCAGCTTCACGAGCCGCGGCGCGAGGCGCTTCTTGCCCGCCGGTGAGCCGAAGATGGTCTTCTCGACGGGCTCGGCCTCGAGCGCCTTCAGGACCGAGCGAGCGCGGGAGACCGCCATGCCGACGCGATCAGCCATGGCGAAGGGCCTCCGGGTCGCGACCCCAGGCAGGGCTCGCGAGGGCGCCCGCGGACATGTCGCGTGGCCAGCCATCGGCAGCCTTCATCGTGTCGACCCGCGCCGCCTCCCCAGCTGCGTCGCCGAGCGCCTTCGCGATCGCTGCGAGCTCTTGACCGACTTCGGCGGGGACCGTGCCATCTCCAGCGGCCGAGGCCTTCTCGAGCGCAGCGCGCAGGCGAGCGCCAAGGGGCTCGAGGGCAGCGACCATCGTTCGAGCCGAGGGCGCCGTGTTCGGCGTCGGGTTGTTCGAGCTGGCCATTCGCTTCTCCCGCAGGTGACGTGGCGAAGGCCGAAGCCTCCACGGGAGTAGAGCCAGGGTCGGTTTTCAGTGGGACACAGCGCGCCTCACACCTCCGGCAGCGTCGTGGTCCGACAGAGCCCGTGGTACGGCGGAAAGCTGACGCCGAGCTCCATCAACGCGGGGCTGCCAAGCGCTCGCCGGTGTTCCCCGACGTCGTCGCGGCTACCCACGCCCGAGCGGGTCACCTCCGCGAGCGGGGTCCGAACGCCGCCCCGGCCGACGTACAGCACGGGGTTGCCCGAGGTTGCGTCGGTCGCCTCGCGCACCCATGGCTGCGCCTGCTTGATGTCCTCAGGCCGCTCGAGCCGGTTCATCGCGTCGAATCGCGAGAGCGCGTCGCCGACCGAGAACACCTTGCCGTGCAGGAAGCGGCAGGCCGCGGTGGTACGCTCGTCGAGCACCGCCTCGATGCGGTAACGCTGGATGCCTGCCTCGGCGTATCCGCTCACTTGCGCGAAGCTGCGGCCGTTGCCGACGAAGGCCCCAGCGATCACGTCCCAGTAGAACGGCGTCCGGCCCGCGAGGGTCCCCTCGGCCGCTGCCTGGAGCGCCGCCGAGACGTCGTCGCGGCCGAACCCCGACTCGACCGCGTCCGCCACGATGCGCCGGGCCTCCGCGCCAAAGCCCTCAACCCTGCGGCCGAGCTCGTTGGTGACGAAGTTCACCTGCGTTCGGACGACGTGGCTCACCACGCGCTGGTCGACCGCGTTGAAGTCCGCCGCGATCACGAGCCCCAGCGCACGCCGCGCGTGGCTCCGCGTGGCTGCGACGACGGCTTCGGCCGCGGGGCCAAGCGTCGCCTCGATGCGCGCGGGGATGACCGCCGTCGCGAGCGCTGCGGCGTTCATCGCCTCAGACACGAGCCGTCTGCGCTGCTCGGGCGTGGTGCTTCGCCAATCGACATCAAGGAGGTTCACGGCCGCGCGCACGGCCTCCCGCTCCGAACGCCCGGCCTGTCGGCGCAGCTCGGCCGCAAGCGACGCTACCGCGCGGTCGAAGCCCTGTGGCGTGCCGAGGTCCATCGCCTTCTCGACCGGAAGGCGCAGGAGGTCCGCGGCGAGGCCATCGGCAAAGCGCCGCGCACGCGCCACTTCGGAGAGCTCGTCAGCGGTAGCGCACGTTCCGCACATCGGGGCCCTCCTCGAGCTCGGCGACCGACGCCGCGATCCGGATCGTCACGTTGCAGTAGACGCAGCGGATCGGCGCCGAGAACGTGACCTGCTCGCCGTCGTCGCTCTCGGAGATGACCTGGCCCTGGTGCTGGTTGAACACCGCGTTCACGAAGCCGCAGCGCGGGCAGCAGAGGTGGTAGGCGAGCAGCATCATCCGGCGGTCCTGGGAGACGCGACGCAGCTCGCCGCGTTCGAGGCGGCACGGACGCTTGGAGACGACGTGCAGGGTGACGCTCACCGGGGTGCTCCGACGATGAGGGGGGCGCGGTGACGGGCGCGGACCTCGATGCCCTCGGCGGTCGGCCGCATCACGACTTCGTGCGAGCCGGCGCACGCGTCGCAGATGGCGAACACGAGGACGCCGTCGCGCCAGAGGGTCAGCGTCGTCTCGAGCGACGCATGGCGGCTGCACATCCTGCAGGCAATGACGCCGCGCTCGGCGTCGAGCTGCGCCTGGCGGACCCAGGCGCGGGCCAGTTCATCCGTGGTCATCGGTCGCTCCGGGCGGGCCGGGCGGCACGGTGTCGGCGAACCACGACGCGAACTCGTCGCGCGGGACGACGACGCGCTCGGCGTGGTCGTGGAGGTACTGGCGTGCGAGCGACACGCGCTGGTCGGCGAGCCGCGACTCCTCGGCGGCGAGCTCTTCGCGCAGCGTCAGCAGGCGGCGGGCGTCGTCGAGGAGCGAGCCCTTCTCGGTGCGCGACCGCAGGTCCTCGACGCCCGTCTGGATGCCCGCGAGGGTCAGCGTGATCGGGCGCTTGGTCCAGTCGTCGCCGATCTTGCGGAACTCGCGGTTGAAGATGTCGCCGGCGAGGAAGCGGCCTTCTTCCGGCGTCAGCACGCCGACCCGCACGAGCCGCTCGACCATCGCGGTCATGCGCTCGGGGTCGCGGGTCACCGGCGTCTGAGAGCGGAAGCGCCAGAAGCGAATGCCCATATCGGCGAGCAGCTTCCGGTTGATGAGGTAGTCAAACTCGTCGCGCTCGGGCTGGAAGACCTGGTCCTCCGCAAAGCGCAGCGCCGATTCGGCGGTGGCCCGGTTGAAGTCCTTGCTCTCGCCCCGCAGCAAGCGCGGCAGTCGGAACGCGCCACCGACCTTGTCGATGTTCCGCTCGTCGTAGACCTGGAACAGCGCGTCCTGCTGCTGGGCCTCAGTGAGCGGGCGCAGCTCGATCTTGGCGCGGTTCTCTCCCTGGCCGCCCTCGGCCTCGAGGATGAGGATCTTGTGGAAGTTCGCCTTGCCCTTGAGGTTCTCCTCGATGAACCGCTCGATGCGCGGCACGGAGGACTCGGACAGGCGGCCGCCAGAGATGAGCAGCGCGAGCGGCGGGACGCTCTTGTTCTCGAAGTAGAGGTAGTTGACCTCCTCCATCTGCCGCGACCCGAGCACCGCGAGCAGCGCCCCCACCCACCGCGGCACGCCGTAGGGGCTGCGAGGCGACTGGATCGCGAAGTGGAGCAGCTCCGTGGCCGGGCCGTCGTCGGGGTCGGCGCGCCGCAGCGCCTCGACGCTCGCGAACACCTTGCCCGTGCGCTTCGAGAGCGTTCGAGGGTCGCCGAAGGCCTTGAAGAACACCTGTTCGGCCCCTTGCACCTGTACGAAGCGCCGCAGGCGACGCCGGGCCGGGACGAGGTCGAACGACACCGGCGAGACCTGCACGCGATCGAGCACTTCGATCGGCTGGGCGTCGAGCGGCATCAGCCGGACGGTGTGCGATGGGACGTAGACGAGCCGCGCGAGCTGCCCGCGACCATCGCGCAGGACCTCCCAGTAGGCGTTGCCCGTCGTCTCGAGGTCCTGGCGCGTGCGCCGCCGCAGGTCGACGAAGGAGTGGTCGAAGCAGCAGAAGTCGAAGAAG
>SYAK01000566.1 GCA_005788935.1 Pseudomonadota bacterium | reverse complement strand
GGCCGCGAAGGCGGTGGCGAGGCCGGGTTCGGCGGCGAGCAGGGCCGCGAGCTCGGCGGGGACCTCGGGGGCAGGAGCCGGTGCCGGGCGCGGGGCGGCGTCACCGGCGTCGGCGAGGGCGATGGCGGCCGCGACGCAGCGGCGGACCTCGGCGAGACGCGCCCCGACCTCGGCCTCACCCCCCTTGAAGCGCAGCAACTTCGCGTGGTGCGAGTTCGGGCCAGCCGACTCGAGGGCGCCAAGGCCAGGGTCGAGCTCGCCCCCGCGGAAGAACGTGAGCGCGAGGCTGTCAACGAAGGCCGCCACGATCACGACGTTCGTGCCGCCGCGCATGAAGCAGGGCGCGCCCCATTTCAACGCTTCTTCCAGGCCAGCCTCGCGCAGCGTCGCGATGAGCAGCCCGGCCCCGCCGCGCCAGAGGTTCACCTTGCAGGCGGGCGTCGCGTACTTGTCGCAGCGTCCGCAGCCGTCCCGCAGCCAGTCGTCGAGGCTCCCGCGGTTCATCCGCTCGTTGCGTATGCGCGCTTCGGCCATGGATCAGTACTCCTCGTCGCCGCGGTCCATCGGGCGATGCGCGATGACCTGCTTGACGCCGAGCACCCGCGCGATTCGGTCGTCGATGCTCCCGATGCGGAGCACATGGTCGATGATGATCGGGTGCTTCTCGTGCGGCGTCGTCAGGATGATCTGCCCGGTGCCGAGCATGATCCGCTCCATCACGTCGGGGATGACCTTGTCCCAGCGCAGGGACTCGGTCGAGAAGCGCTTCATCTTCCGGAAGAGCCCGTAACGATGGATGACCTCGTTCGGCTCGATGATCCAGTAGTCGAGCAGCGACCCGAGCCAGGCGATGACGAAGACGATCGAGAAGCAGCCGAACATCGCCCAGTAAAAGTCGCCGTTCATCATGGGTTTCAGCTCGCCAAGCAGGCTCACGACCTGTCCCGCGACGCCGAGCAGGACGAAGCCGAGCGCGAGACAGAGGCCGCCGAGCAGCGCGATGAGGGTGCGCTCCTCGGTGAAGTCCCACGCGATGACGAAGAGGTTCAGCACGAAGAGCCCCATCCAGACAGAGCCGAGCCAGTTCGGGCCCGTGCCGCCGAGACCCACGAGCGCGCATACGAGCGAGGCGATCCACGTGGGGTAGAAGAAGACGACCTTCGGCAGCGAGTGCAGCTTCACGCGCAACTCCTCAGGCCGGCCTTCTGGGCGGCGCGGGCGCTCGGGTGTCACCTCGCGCTCGGTCTTGGCTTCGGTCTCGGTGGCTTCAGGGGTGTCGGCCATGGCGGGGCTCCTTGTCAGGGGGTCTTCGCGGGGAGGGGCGGTCCTTGATTCGTGACCGGCGGCGGTGGCGGCGATGGCAGTCCGAGGGCTGCAAAGGCGGGGCTCGGGACGCCCGACCGAAGCGGGGCGAGATCGACGTGGATGTGATTCCAGTGGCCCCGACCCTCATCGGGTCCGAGCACCCAGGTGAAGGCGTCCTCGGCGCGGAGGCGCGCCACAAGCGTCCTGAGAAAACGGGACGCGGGCGCATGCCAAGGATAGCGCACATGCCAGTGGGACGCGACCGTCACGAAACCGACGCCGCGTATTTCAAACCCGACGAGATCGAGCCCGTTGCCGAAGCTGTGCTGCGAGGTGCGGTCGTCGTCGCGCAACGACCGGCAATTGTAGGTCCCGAGGTGCGTCACGGCAGCCACCGGGCGGCTGTCTGCGGGGCGGCTGAAGACCTCGCGCGCGACCTCTTGAAGGACCGCTTCGAGGCGCGCGATGGCGATGGCCATGGCGCAGTTGACGTAGGTGTGGCCGAACACGGCCAGCCCGTGAGGCGCCCGGCGGAGCGTCATCGGCTGCGGCACGTAGCACCGCAGCGGAGGCCGGCCGTAGCCGCGACGGAGCGTACGAACGTGATTCCAGCGGGAGAAGGTCAGGTGGCGCGGCGTGTAGCCAAGGGCCTCGAGCCGGTCTGCGCAATCGGCGAGGTACAGGGACGTCCACGGCGGGGGCTCGCCAGGGGTCGGTGAGGCCACGAGCGGGGCTGGTTCAAAGGGCGACGGGGCGCCGAGGGCGAGGGTCGCGATGGACACGAGCAGGGCCAGCACGACGGAGCTCCTCGCAGGCGGGGGCGCCCGACGTCAGTTCCTGGCGCAGACCGAGGCCTTCCCCGACGAACCGCCGCTGCTGGTCTCGACGCTCTGTTCAGCGCAGACCCAGCCGTCCGACGCGCGGGAACAGTCGGTGGTCGTCGTGCAGACCTCGAGGCAGATACCGCTCGAATTCGAGACACAGGCGAAGCCGTCGGGGCACGGGCCCTCCTCGCCGCAGGCCTCGGTGCAGACCCCGCCCGGGAAGTCACCCGACGTGATGCAGTTCCCCGACGTGCATTCAGCGTCCGCACCGCACGACGCCCCAAGCGGGGCGGCCTCGTCGCAGCCCGATGAGACGAGCGCGAGAAACAGGATGTTGGCGACGAACGTGCGCATGGGGTCTCCGAGGCCAGGGTGTGTGGGTCGGCGAGAGCGTCCCAGAAGAGTGCGGCCGACGTCAAGTCGCGCGCGGCGAGGCGTCAAGGCCGCGCAGGAAGCGCCCGATGAGCCAGAGGCAGGCGCCCCCCTCGACGAAGGACGCGACGGCCGAGGCGCCGAAGACCCAGAGCGGCGAGATACCACCCTGCCCCATCCCGAAGGCTGGCAGCAGGATGAGCACGAGGACCGCGAGCACCCCGACGCGCAGGCCAGCGGCGAGCATCGGCGCGAGCGTGTGGCCAGCCGCCTGCAGCATGAAGACCGGGATGTAGGCGAGCGGAAAGCTCAGCAGGACTGGGGCCGAGATGATGAGGTAGTCCGTGATGAGGGCATACTGCCCAGGCCCCTCGGAGGCGATGCTGGCGAGCCAGGGCGCCGCGACGGCGACGGCAACGCCCGCGATGGCGCCATAGACGAGGCCCCAGCGGATGGCGGTGCGCGCGACCTCACGCACGCGGTCGGGGCGGCGCGCGCCGATGTTCTGGCCAGTCATCGAGCCAGCCGCCATGCCGAGCGTCACGAGCGGCATCCAGACCTGCTGGATGAGGCGAAAGCCGCCCGAGGCGGCGCCGGTCCAGTCAGGGCCGAAGGGGCGGACGCCCGCAAGGACGACGCCGGTCACGAGGTAGATTGCAAAGAACTGCAAACCTGCGGGGAAGCCCTGACGGAGGACGCGGCGGATGGCGCCGGGCTCCCTGGCTGGGCGGGACCAGCCGAGCGCGCGCGGGTCGCTGCGCTGGCGCCGAATGAATCGGTGGGCGTAGGTGGCGATGGTGACGAGCTGGGCGAGCACGGTCGCGTGCCCGGCGCCCGCGATGCCGAGCGCAGGAATGGGGCCGAGTCCGAACATGAGCAGCGGGTCGAGGACGGCGTTCAGGGCGACCGAGACCGCCATGATGCGCATCGGCCCGGTGAAGTCGCCCGAGGCGCGCTCGCACCCCGAGAAGACGATGATGAGGACCTGCAGCAGGAAGGTCGGAGCGCTCGCCCGGAAGTACTCGGCGCCGAGGGCGCGCACCTCAGCGTCGCCCGAGAAGGCCGCGACGTAATCGTCGGCGAGCAGCCAGGCGGCGACGGAAGCGATGACACCCAGCACGACCGCGAAGCCGGTGTGGGCCGTGAAGAGGGCGCGGGCGCGGGCCACGTCGCCGCGTCCGTAGGCATGGCTGACGTCGGACAGCGCGGTCGTGCCGACCATCTGGCCAAGTGCCAGAATGATGAAGAATGCTTGCAGGGTGATGCCGAGGGCCGCGACGGCGCGGTCGCCGAGCATCGCGACGAAGATGAGATCGACGAAGGCGTAGATGCTCTGGAGCACCATCGCCGCGAGCGTTGGCAGCCAGAGCGCGCGCAGCTGCGTCGGCACGGGCCCCGCGGTGAGATCATGCTGTGCCACGGCGACCTTCAAGGGGGGCGGGACGGTGACGCACACGGACGGCGCCGGGCGGAGCGTAGCATGAACTGCTGCGGGCGCACCAGTGACGCGTCAGCTCCCGTGTCCTCCGCGAGGCCGACCCACGGAACGCTCTGGCGCGTCCGGGCCCGCTCCGGGACCTCCGGCGCCAACCCTCGCTCGCCAAAGCCAACGGCGGTGTCTCGGTCGCCCATGCGCACCGGCATGCGGACCCGGAACCTCACGTTCATATGTTCGGACACGGCCCTCATCTTAGATACCCCCTGTAGACGGAGACAATGACGACCCTCACGACAATCGAAGGGTCTCCGCGTCGTGGAGTCCTGATAGACCGGGGGCCGCTGCGGTGGCGCAGCACTTGCGCGCCCGCTCTGATGCGCTAACGTCTTGCGATGCCGACACCCTCCCCGCTCGCGGCGCTGACACCGCACCTCGCCCGCGTCCAGCTGCTCGTCCCGGTCAACCTCCCGGCTGGCCTTGCGGCGGACGTCGCCCGTGACTGGCAGGCCGAGGGCGCTCGCCCGTCGGGCTTCGAGGAGCTCCTGCCGCACTTCCAGCGCCTCATGCAGCCCGACGACGCGGCCGCCACGTCGGTCTGCTGGGGCCGCCACCGACTCGGCTCGGAGGCCCTGGCTTCCATCGCTGCGCGGCTCTCCCTCGGAACACATGGCGGGACGCCCCTGCTCGCCCCGGCGCTCCAGGCGGCAGACCTCACCCTGACACCGAGCGGCGACGGTCTCCTCGCCCTCCACCTCGCCTACCCGGCGAGCGCCACCCTCGACGAGGTCGCCGACAGCTTCACGACCTTGCGCCGGGCCACGACGGCCCGCCTCCCGCACGATCCGATCTGGACCCTCGCGTCGCCAGCCGACGGACACCGCCTCGCGATGGAGCCCTGGCTGCCGCCCGCCGACGACTCAGGGCAGCGTCGCCTGTCGCTGCAGGCCCTGGCAGGTGCCCTTGTCGGCCTCACCCCGGCCGCGGCCCTGGTCGACGTCGCGCGCGGTGGATTCGCCTATGGGCACGCGAGCGTGACGCTTGAGGCCCACCCCGGGGCCGACGCGCTCGAGGACGCGCTCTCCCGACTCGCGCGCGGCGTCCCGACCTCCTTCGATCGTCCACCCGCAGACGCGCTCGGCGTGCGCACCCTTGCGCCGCGCGGCAACCGTCGGGTCGCGGTCGCGCGTGAAGCTGTCGCGGCGATCTCCTGGCCATCGGGCGGGGAGACCGCCCACGACGAGTTGCGCTGGGCGACCGACCGCTTCCACGGCATCTATCGCCTCCTGCACTTCCACGTGCATGCCGAGCGTATGGCCATCGCCAGCTTTTCCGATCGGGCGGCCCGCCTCGCAGGCGCCCTCGACCCCGACGCGCTGCTCGCACAACAGCACGCCATCTCCGCGCTCCTCGTCGAGATCACCGCCTACACCCTGACCCTGACTGGTGAGGAGTGTGGCGGCAACGGCGACCACGTGGCTGTCTTCAGGGCCCTCCGCCAGGCCCACCTCATCGCCTCGCAGCGGGACGAGCTGCGCGCTGAAATCGACGAGCTGCGGGCCCTGCTCCGCGCCGTCGACAATGCCCGCGACCAGCTCGCCGCAGACGCCGAGCGGCAAGCCTCGAAGGAGGAACGCGATTTTCAGCGCCGCATCTCGCTGCTCGCCTTCTTCATCACGCCGCTCGCGGTCGTGACAGGCGTGCTCGGCGTCAACGTCGACGTGGGCGACGGTGAACCGATGCTCTTTCCGCTCGGGGCCGCCCTGTGGGTCCTCGCGGGCGCTTACGGCCTGAGCGCCCTGTTCCTCGGGGGCAGCCTGAGGCGCCGCTGACCCGTCCCACATCCTTGGGATGGATCGGGTCCGAATGTGTGAACTTGCCCCGCGCCCCAGCCGCTCAGAGCGCGCCCGGCGCTCCCACCACGAGCCAGCGCGAAAGCACCCCGACCTCGTCGTCCGTCAGCTCACCGTAGGCTGGCATCATCGTCGGGCGCGTCTTCACGTCGACCGCGCCGCCGAAGTAGCGCGGGTCGTGGACGTCGCGAATCAGCGCGCGTGTCCACTCGAAGCTCGCGTAACCCGTGAGATCGGGCCCCGTCGGCTTCGGGTCGTAGCCCGCGTCGCGCGGGAGCTTGCCAGGCGCGTTGTGGCACGTGTCGCAACCGTCGTCCGAGAAGGCCTGCTTGCCAGCCGCGAGCTGGGCGGGCGTCGTCGCGGACTCTTCGGGATGACCATTGCCGTGGAGCAGGTAGCGCGCGAGCGCCTCCCGGGCGGCGTCATCCCCGCCAAACGCAGTCATCGACCCTTCGAGCGGGCTTCCCTTGAAGAAGCGCTCACCGTCGGGGTCCTTGAGGAACGCCGAGGTCCGCGCGACCGTGTTCCAACCCGCGAGCCGCGGGGCCGCGACCTTGGTGTCGTCATGGCATGCTGCGCAGCCCTTTTCGCGATAAAGCGCGAGTCCGGCCCGCGACAGCGACCGCCCGAGCCCGTCGAGCCCCTCGGCCGAAAACGCCGCGAGCGCCGCTTGCGCGTCCTCGCGAGCCGCCGCCTCGGCCTTCGCATGAGCCGCTTCGCCCGCGTCGGCCAGCAACCCGCGCACCGTCAACGCCGCGAGCGCGACCGCCCCGACCACCGCGGGCACGGCTGCGAGCCG
>SYAK01000565.1 GCA_005788935.1 Pseudomonadota bacterium | reverse complement strand
GGCGGCTACGGTGGTGGCGGCGGCGGCGCCGGCGGCGCCGGTGCTCCCGGTGGCGGTCGTGACGGTGGCTTCGGCGGCCGTGACGGTGGTCGCGGTGGCCGCGGTGGTCGTGACGCGGGTCGCGGTGGTCGCGGCGGCGCTCGCTACGGCGACGACGACTGAACCTGACGTGAGGTAGCGGACCGCGCGCGTCGCGGTCCGAGTCAAAGGGGCCTTCACGGCCCCTTTGGCGTTTCTGAAGCTCCGGAGTCCCCTCATGTCCCCACGCCCTGAATTGTCTGTCCGTCTACGACCTGTCGTCGAGGCCGACGTCGACGCGATCCTCGGCTGGATCAACGACCCCGAGATCACACGCAACTTCTCAGGTTTCCAGCAGATCATCACACGTGAGGGCGAGCTCGCCTTCCTGCAGCGCATGATCGCGAGCCCGACCGACCGCCTCTTCGCCATCACCGTCGGCGACGAGGAGGCCGCCATCGGGACCGCCGGGATCCACAACATCTATCGGCCTGCAGGCAACGCGCGCCTCGGCATCATGCTCGGGCGGCAGCGCGGCCAAGGCCTTGGGCGGGAGGCGCTGCGCCAGCTCGTGGGGCGGGCCTTCGGCGAGGTCGCCCTGCACAAGGTCTGGATCATCCACTTCGCCGACAACGCGCGCATGCGCCACCTCTGTGAGGGCCTCGGTTTCCGCGTCGAGGGCGTCCTTCGTGACGAGTATTTTCATCAGGGGCGCCACTGGGACATGGTTCGGCAGTCCTTGCTCGCCCACGAGTTCGTGGCGAGTCCGGATGCCCCCGGTGCCACCCAGGTGACATGACGGTGGCGAGTGGCCTCGCGCCTTGACACGCACGCAGTTCGCCCAGAGGGTAGGCGGGCAGCCGGCGCCCCCGTCCGGGCCGGCGCGGAGGACCGCCGATGTCGCCTCGTCTCTCTCGTCTCGCGCTCGCCATCGTCCTCGCGCAGCTCGCCGTCACGTCACTGCCGGTCCGGGCCGACGAGACGGATGAAGCCGACCTGCTGCTGCTCGACGGTGGTCGCGCGCAGGTCACCCTCACCGGTCTCCTGCAGGTGCAGGCCACGCCACTGCTTGGAGCCGAGGCCCGCCGCGTCAACGGAGACCCAGCGGACGCGGCCGGCTTCCGCCTCGCTCGCGGCCGCTTCGGACTTCGCGCGACGGCGTGGGGTGACACCGAGGTGGCGCTCGGTGTGCAGGCCGGTGCGAGCGGACTCAACCTCCTCGACGCGTGGGTCGCCTGGCGCCGCCACCCCCTCGCGACCCTCGTGGCCGGCACGCGCATCACACCGTTCTCGCGCTTTGCGCAGCTCGACGCCCACCGCGGGACCCTGGCCGAGCTCCCCCTCGCGACGCAAGCGATGGCGCCCTTCCGGCAGACCGGACTGAGCCTCGAGGGCGACCTTGGCGGAGGTCTCATCCATTACGCGGTCGGCGTCTGGAACGGGCTCGCGCGCGAACCGAACTTCGCCGAGGGCTATGTTCAGGATGCGGCGCTCGCGGGCAACCGGTTCACGCGCCTGAGCTACATCGGCCGCGTCGAGCTCGCGCCGCTCGGGCCGCTCGGCGTCGGGCTCGTCGACTTCGATCGGGGTGCGCTGCGGGTCGGCCTCGGCGCAGCCGCCCTGCATGACCCCGGAAAGACCGTCGGGACGACCGCCTGGGAGGTCGATTTCGTCCTGAAGTATCGGGGTCTTCACGTCGCGGCGGAGTTCATGCTCGACGACGCGACGCCGACCGCGGACCCCACGACCGCGGGCGCGCTGCCCGCTTCACTCACGCGCCAGGCTTTCGTCGGTGAGGTTGGCCATCTCCTCGTGGCCGAGACCCTCGGCGTCACCGCCCGCGTCGAGTGGCTCGACGACAACACGGCGCTCGCCGACGCGGGTGACAGCCTCGTCCTCACCGGCGGCCTGCAGCTCTATCTGCGCCGCAACCACTTGAAGGCGCAGCTCGAGTACACCCACCGCCGCGAGCTCCATGGGCTGCAGCTCGACAATGACGCGCTCCTCCTCCAGCTGCAGATGGCGCTGTGATGTCGGCTTCGTACGCCGCCAAGCGCCGGGGCCTCACGTCCCTCGTCGCCGCCGGGCTCCTCGTGACCGCCTGCGGGGGCGATGTGCCGCCCCCCGCGCCGCTCCCGCCCCTCGGGGCCACCCGGGCCCGCGCCTTCCGCGCAGAGCGCGCCGACCAGCTCGTCGGTGGTGACCTCGCGATGGCGCGCGTCGGCGATTTCATTCTTGAAAATGATCAGATCCGCGTCGGCATCCTCGGCGCCGAGAGCTCGCCAGCCCCGGGCGTCTTTGGCGGCACCCTCGTCGACGCCGACCTCCAGCGCCCGGAGGACCGCTTCCGCGGCGGTGGCGGCGGCGATCAGCTCGCTGAGGTCATCCCGGTGGCGAACCTGCTGTGGCCCCGCCCGCGCGAGGGCGAGGTCGTCATCGTCGCCGATGGTCGCGACGGCGGGCCGGCGATTATCCGCGTGACGGGCGATGGCGGCGTCTTCCTCGAGGCCCTCTCGCTCCTGCGAGGCGACCTCGTCGCGTTGCTCTTCCCCGGGGTCCGCTTCGACCTGCGCATCCGGACGGACTACATCCTCGGCCCAGGCGACCGCCACGTCCGCATGGTCTCGACCGCCTTCTTCCCCGAGTCCGCCGCGGGCGCCGAGCCGCCGTCCGAGGTCCTCGCGATGCCTTCGGCCGAGGCCGCGCTGCCGATCTTCGGCGCCATCCTCGGTGACGCGGCGGCTGGCACCGCGCCAGGTCTCATGGCCGGCGACTTTCTCTTCTTCGGCGGCCGCAACGACATCTTCGCCCCGGGCATCGGCTTTGACGAGGAGAAGCCGATCTTCGAGGCCCTCTACGCGGGGCGCGACACCTTCACCCACCCGCTCGCCTTCGACTTCGTGGCCGCTCCGGGCGGCGACGTCTCTTACGCCTACTTCAACCCGGTCACGGGCGGCGGCGCCCCGAAGGTCCTCGTCCCGATCATCACGAGCTCATCGACCGGCTTCGTCACCGCGGCCGTCAACTGCGCGACCGACGCGGCCGACGACGCCACCTGCGATCGTCACGTCGCGTGGCGCTGGGAGCGCTACCTCGCGGTCGGCGATGGCGACGTCGGCTCGGTCGCAGATGTCGTCCACGCGGTCCGGGGTGCCCCGACCGGCACGCTCGCGGGCGTCGTGATGGGCTCGAACGGCAACACGATACCCAATGCACGCATCTTCGTGATGCGCGATCCGGGGGCTGAGGTTCCCCTCGACCTCGCCGCCATCGAGGCCGCCAACCTCGCCGCCGCGGGGCACGTCGGGCTCCTCAACGCCATCGACGCCGATCCCGGCCGCGATCCCGTCGAGGACGGCGCCTTCCGCGCCACGATGCCGCCTGGGCGCTACGTCGTCTTCGCACGCAACCCGGGCCAGACCGCGACGAGCCCGCTCGCACGCGTCGACGTGCGCGCTGGCGAGACCATCCGCCTCGCCCCGGTCGTCCCCCTCCCGGCCCGCGTCCGAGTCCGTGTCCACGACCGCGGCGCTGGCGTCGACGCCAAGCTCTCCTTCGTGTCCGTGGGGCCCGACGGCGCCCCGCTCGAGGCGGACGGCCTGCGTCGGCCGTGGCTTGGCGAGGGGCGCCTCGGCAACGGACTCCGCCAACTCGCGGCCGCCATTCGCGGCGCGGCGACGGTCGAGATCGAGCCTGGCCGCTACCACCTGCACGTCAGCCGTGGGCCGCTCTGGTCGAAGGCCGTCATCCCGCTCGACCTCGGTGCGGGTGAAATACGCAACCTCGACGTCGCGCTGACCCGTGAGGTCGACGCCCGCGGCTGGGTCGGCGGGGACTTCCACCTCCACGCCGAGGCGAGCTTCGACTCCGGGCTCCCCTTCACCGAGCGCCTGCGCCGGGTCCTCATCGAGGGCCTCGACCTTGCGGTCGCGACCGACCATGACGTCGTCTCCGACTACGGGCCCGCACTTCGCGCGCTCGGCGCTGACGACCGCCTGAAGACCGGCGTGGGCGTCGAACTTTCGACGCTGGAGCTCGGCCACTTCATCGCCTTCCCGCTCGCCCATGACGCCCGCGATCTCCCGACCCACGGCGCCCCCGACTGGAGCTGCCTCGACGGCCCGTCGATCATGCGGGACCTCAAGGACTTCATTGAAGATCCCCGCGGCGGAACACGCATCATGGCGCATCCGCGCGACGGCTTCTTCGGCCACATCAGCCAGATCGGGCTCGACGGCCTCGGCGTTTCCCGCGCCCTCTCGACCCTCGAGGCCGACAACCCCCTCCTCGCGCGGACCTCCTGTGATTTCGATGCGATGGAGCTCTTCAACGGCAAGCGACTCGATCTCGTCCGGACCCCGACGAACGCCGAGGTCATCCGCTGGAACCGCTGCGTCGCGGGCCTCGACGCCGCACCCGACCCCGCGACCCTCGCCGCCGCATGCCCCGAGCTCTCCGAAGGCGGGCCCCTCGCCACCTGCCCGGAGACGCTCCCCTTCTCCGACTGCAAGGCCCGCTTCCGTCGCCGCGCGGCCTTCCTCGCCGCCCGCGACATCCTTGTCCGCACACCGGCCGAGCAGCACGCCAATTGGCTTCACACGCCTGATGCCGACGCCGACGCCCCCCGCTGCGACCCCGCTGGCACCGCGGCGGAGGCCGACGCGGACCTGCCGTGCGTCCATTGGACGGGCACCTACGACGACTGGATGCGCTGGCTCGACGCCGGTCTCGCCGTGTCGATCACCGGCGCGTCCGACTCACACGGAAACGAGCGCGAGCCGGGTTGGCCCCGCACCTTCGTCCGCTCCGACGCCCCGTCTGCGCCCGCGATCGACGTGGGCGACGTCGCCCGCAACGTGACCGCTGGCAAGGCCCTCCCAAGCTTCGGCCCGCTCGTGGATGTCTCCGTCGCCGGGCGCGGCCCAGGCGAGACCGCATCGGTCACAGGCGACACGTTCGATCTTGCGCTGCGTGTCCAGACCGCGCGCTGGTTTGGCGTTGACCGCCTCGAGATCTACGTCTCCGGACGTCTCGAGCGGGTCATCACCCTTGACCATGGGCCCACGCCTGTCGTCGACTTCGACGACACCATCACGCTGCCCACGCCCGACCACGACGGCTTCGTCGCGATCGTCGCCCTCGGGACCCGCGAAGACAACCTGCTCGGCCCCGTCGTTACCGACGTCCCCTTCGGCGAGTTGCAGCTGCCACGCGTCGCAGCCCTCGCGTTCTCGGCCATTCCGGCTTTCTCGCTCGTCTTCACACCGACCCCGTCGGTCCCGGACTTCTTCCCGATCTTTCCCCTCGCCGCCACGAACGCCATCTTCCTCGACGTCGACGGCGATGCCCGCTGGAGCCCGCCCGGGCCCCGCCCCCTCTTTTGCGAGCGCACCTGCGACCCCGCCGCGCCGGGGGACGACGCTGGCCCCTGCGACACGGGTGAGGTCTGCCTCTCCGACGGCGTCTGCGGGCTCCCCATCGAGGCCACGTGCGTCACCGGCGCGCCCGGCACCGAAGAGCGTTATCTCCACCTGCACGACTGACCGCGGCTTCATCCGTCCATGCGTATCGACGGATGAACGGCCGTTCGCGGGTCGGTCCCCGCGTCCTGCTCCGCCGACACCGGTCGCTAGCGCTCAGCGCGCCGCAAAGCGCTCCATGGCCCGCGCAAGCGCCACATCGTTCGCCGTCACGCCTGGCGGACTGACGTCGTGCGTCTGCAGCGCCACCTCGACGCGGTTGTACACGTTGAACCACTCGGGGTGATGGTTCATCCCTTCGGCGACCAGCGCGACCCGCGTCATCCACCCGAAGGCCGCGTTGAAGTCTTCGAATCGGAACACTTTTCGCAGCTTGTTCCCGTCCGCGCTCCAGCCCTCCAGCTCGCCCACCGCCGCCGTCACCGCCTCGTCCGTCATCCGCGTCAACGCCATCTGCTCACCCTCCTCGGCGCGGGACGCGCGCCTCGCGTCCACCTTGACGGAGCCGATCCGGCGGATCAAGCTCGCTCCCGCCACTCACCCTGTCTCCCCCGGAGCCACGCCTGGAATACGCGCTCACCGGCCTCGTCATCTTCGGCGCCGCCTTCACCCAAGGGGTCGTCGGCTTCGGCTTCGGGCTCGTCACGATGGCGCTCCTCCCGCTCTTCCTGCCCGAACGCCTCGCTATCGCGGTCGTGGCCGTCTACTGCCTGACCGTCGCGGCCCAAATCGCCTGGCGCGTCCGAAGCCACATCCGATGGCCCGCGGCCCGCCCGCTCCTCATCGGCATCGCGCTCGGTACGCCCCCGGGCGTCCTGCTGGTCAAGATCGCAGATCCACTGACGATCAAGCTCATCCTCGGGGTCACGCTCATCGCCTACTGCGGCTGGGCGCTCACCCGCCCGGCCGACGCCCGGCCCCGACCGCTCCCGGCGTCGCTCGGCTACCTCGCAGGCGCCCTCTCCGGCGTGCTCGGCGCCTTCAACACCGGTGGACCGCCAGCCGTCGTCTACACGACCGTCGCGGGCTGGGACAAGGAGACGACCACCTCCTCGCTTCAGTTGAGCTTCGTCCTGACCGCTCTAATCCAGCTGCCAGGCTTCGCGCTGACGGGGGTCCTGACCGCTGACTCGCTGCTGCTCAACGCGATGCTGCTGCCCGCGATGGCGCTCGGCGTCTTCGTCGGCGGGCGCCTTCACGACCGCATCGACCAGCAGACCTTCCGGCGCGGACTCCTGTCCGTGCTGCTCGTCGTCGGCGTCGTCTACCTCCACAAGTACCTGTCCTCAATCTGACTTCTGTCGCACCCCATGGAGAGCCGCATGTCCCAGGCCGACGCCGTCGCCGCCTTCGCCGAGACCCGCTTCGATGACACCGTCGCCGAGCTCGCGCGCTACCTGACCTTCCCCGCGATCAGCTGCGACCCCGCCCACCAGGGTGATGTCCGCCGTCTCGCCGACGCGATCGCCAAGGATCTCAAAGACCTGGGCTTCACCAACGTCCGCGTCCTGCACCTGGACGGCGCGCTGCCCTCGGTCTCGGCCGAGTGGCTGACCGCTGGCCCCTCGGCCCCGACCATCCTCGTCTACGGGCACCTCGACCTGCAGCCCGTCAAGGGCGAGCCCTGGGAGACCGACCCCCACACGGCGGTCATCAAGGGCGATCGCCTCTACGCCCGCGGCGCCGCCGACGACATGGGCGGCTGGGTCTCGCACCTCGCGGCCCTGCGCGCCTGGCTCGCTGTCGCAGGTGGTCCGCCTTGCAACATCAAGCTCTTCATCGAGGGCGAAGAGGAGATCGGCTCACCGAACCTCGAGCGCTACATGGACACCTTCCCGGACGTCTTCGAGGCCGACGTCATGGTGCTGACCGACTGCGAGAACCCGGCCATCGACATCCCCGGCCTCACCGTCTCGCTCCGCGGCCTCGTCGAGTACGAGCTCGCCTGCGAGGCCATCGCCTCCGACATCCACTCCGGCCTCTGGGGCAACATCGTCCCGGACGTCTCGGTCGCCCTCGTCACCCACCTCGCGCGCCTCTTCGACGCTGACGGCCGCTTCGCCTTCCTCCGCGTCGAGGTCCCCGAGGCCTGGCGCCAGGCGGCGCGCGACATCCCGCTGACGCCCGAGGTCATCCGCGCGGGCGCCCACCTGCTCCCCGACGTCGAGCCGCTGCCTGAGTGTGGCCACCACCACACCGAGTGGATCTGGCGTCAGCCCGCCTGCACCATCGTCTCAACGACGCTCCCGACTCCCGACCGCCAGAAGAACGCGCTGCGCGCCCGCGCCTCGGCGGTCCTCTCGGTCCGCATCGCCCCGGGCCAGACCCGCCACGACATCCGCGCCTGCCTCGAGCCGTTGCTTCTCGACCGCCCGACCGGTGGCGTCCGCATCACGCTGACCGAGCGCCCCGGCGGCGCCGAGGCCTGGCTCTACACGCCCCAGGGGCCGGCCTTCGCGGCTGCCGATCGCGCCTATGTCAAGGCGTGGGGCCGCCCCCTCGTCCAGGTCGGCGTCGGCGGCTCCATCCCCTTCGTCGCGATGTTCGGCCGCCGCTTCAGCAAGCTGCCGCTCATCCTGAACGGCGTCATGGACCCGGAGACCAGCGCCCACGGCCCAAACGAGTCGCTCCACCTCGGGATCTTCCGCAAGGCCATCGCCGCCAACGTCCACCTGTACGACGAGCTCGCCCGCTGCGACGGACTCCGCTGAATGTCCTCGAGACGGGTGGCTCCAGCCTCCGGAGCCACCCGTCTCGCCCGTCCTGCCGGATCAGCCCCGCGCCGCGAGGATCGCCTGCCGACGTGCGGCGATCGCCGCGCTCACGCGGGCCGTCACCTCGTCCGGGCTCCCGACGCCGTCCACCGTCACGACGACGCCCTGCCGCTCGAAGAACGGCAGCACCGGCGTCGTCTCGCCGTGGTACTTCCGAAGGCGCGTCGTACAAGCCTCCTCGGTGTCATCCGAGCGCTGCACAAGCCGCCCGGCCACCTCGGCTGGCGGTGGGCTGAACTTCAGGTGGTAGATGTCGCCCGTCACCGGGTCTGTCCGCCGCCCCGTGATCCGCTCGACGATCAGCGCGTCCGGCACCTCGAGGACGAGCACGAGATCGAGCGCGATCCCCGCACCGTCAAGCGTCCGGCCACTAGCAAGCCTCGGCGGCGCGGCGTGTCTCAGGCGGAAATAGACGGCATCTGCGCAGCCCTGGCGACACTTCCCTCAGGCCGGCAGGTCGAGTCCCTG
>SYAK01000564.1 GCA_005788935.1 Pseudomonadota bacterium | reverse complement strand
TGGGGCGAGCTCGAGGGCATCGCGAACCGGACCGATTACGACCTCGGCAAGCACGCGCAGCACTCGGGGCAGCGCATCGACTACTTCGACCCCGAGCAGAACCGCCGCTACGTGCCGTACGTCATCGAGCCGGCCGCTGGTGCCACCCGCGGCGTGCTCGTCTACCTCATCGACGCCTACCACGAGGAGGAGCTCGAGACGCCACGCGGCGAGAAGGAGACGCGCGTCGTGCTGCGGCTCCACCCGCAGCTCGCGCCGATCAAGGTCGCTGTCCTGCCGCTCGTGAAGAAGGACGGCATGCCCGAGCTCGCGCGCCAGGTCGTCGAGCGCTTCTTCAAACGCGGTATCAACGCGAAATATGACGAGCAGCACGCGATCGGGAAGCGCTACCGCCGCCACGACGAGATCGGGACCCCGTGGTGCCTGACCCTCGATCATCAGAGCCTCGAGGACGGCACGCTGACGGTGCGCGACCGCGACACGATGGCGCAGCGGCGCGTGCCGATCGCGACCATCGTGGATGAGATCGAGGGGCTGCTGCGCGACAGCGCCTGACGCGAGCGAAGCCGCCTGACGAGGCCGTCGGTCGGCTTCGCCGCGGTGGCGAGGACGCACCCGGGATGCAGCGGGGGGTCGGGTTGTCGCTCGGCGGCACCCGTGGTACCCCTTCCGGCAGACCGGGATTCGCGCCGACCGTCGGGATGGTGTCCACATGACCACGCAGCAACAGGTTTTCTTCGAGGGCCAGCTCGATCGGGCGCAGCTCGCGGCGCTGCTCGAGTCGGGGTCACTGACCGCGAACGTGGTCGTGGAGAGCCTGTGGCACGGGCGGGCGGCCGTGCGCCTGAACGCTGCGAGGACGCTTCCGTTGCTCACGCCATTCCCGGAGGGCGGCGAGGCGATGCTGGCGATCGCGGCCCGTGACGCGGTCGCGGGGGTGAGCGAGGCCATCGTCGTAGCGGTCGCGGGGGGCGTCGGGCGGGCTGGGGTGGCCATGCCGATCCTCATCGACGCGCTCGGGGCGAGCGATGAGGCGCTGCGGCTCGTCGCCTTCGACGGGATCACGCGACGCCTCGTCGAGGCCCGGCCCGACACGCTGCCGCATGTGGTTGGCGGCCTCGGCGACCTGCGCGGGCTGGTCGTGTCGGGGTGTGCCCGCCTGCTGACGGAGGGGACGGCCGAGACGCCCGAGCTGCGCGCCGATCCGGTGCCGCTGCTCGTGGCCGCACTCGGAGCCGGGGTGCCAGCGCGAGAGCGCGCAGCGTATGAAGTCCTGGACGTCCTGAAGTGGGATGCCGCCAGCGCGCTCGTCGAGGGGCTCGCGCAGGCCGCCCCGCGGCGCCTGCTCGTCCGGCTGCTCGCAAGCCTCGGGCGGGCAGATGAGACGCTGCGACTGCGGTTGAACCAGGCCTGGGCGGAGGCGGACGCAGCGGCGGAGACGGACTGGAAGCAGGCCGTCGAGCGCGTGATCGACGAGCTGAACCGCGGGAGCGCCGTGGTGCGGACGCAGCCGCTGCAGGTGCCGATCCCGGACTTCGCGGCCGTGGCGCTCGACCCCGAGGCACTACAGGCCGCCGCCGAGGCCCTCGGCGACCAGCTCGAGCGGGGCTCGGTCCTGCATGCGCTGCGCGACGGGCGGCCGCTCGTGCGCCTGAACGCGGTCCGCCTCCTTCAGGTGCTGCCGCTGCCGCCAGAGGCGATCCCCGAGGTCGAGTCGCGGCTCGCGCCGCTCGTCCGGGACGCCGACCCGGCGGTGCGTGGGGCAGCCATCGGGATGCTCGCGGGGTTAGGCCCGGAGGCTGGCGCGACGGGCATCGTGCTCGGTCTCGGGGACCGCGTCGGCGAGGTGCGTCAGGCCGCACTCGGCGTCCTGGTCCGCGGAAGCACCGCCGCGCTCGCGGCCACCCTCGCTCGCCTGCCGCTCGAGGCGCCCGATGATGTCCTCGAAGGGGTCCTCGAGGCGGTCTCGGCGATGGGCGGCGCAGCAGTGCCAGCGCTCTCGGACGCACTGGCGTCGGGCGCGGGGCTCAGCGCGACGGCACGCCAGTTCGCTGCGCGCGGGCTCGGTCTAGTGGGCGGCGGGGCGGGTGATGATGGCCTCGCGGTGCTGCTCGCGGCGCTCGGAGACACGCTCGAGGCCGTGCGGCGTGAGGCTGCGCGGGCGATCGGCCTCATCGGGGTCGAAGATCCGGCGATCCTCGGAGCCCTTCGCGCCCTGTCGCGCGACAGCGTGGCCACCGTGCGGCGGGAGGCGGCGCTCGCGGTGGCGCGCATCACTGGCCACCCGATCGACGACCGGAGCGCGCGCGAGCCGCATCCCGTGGGCATCCCGGGCTTCGAGGCCGGGCTCCTCGAACGCTCTGCGCTGCGCGAGACATTGCCAGAGTCTCCAGATGACGTCATGAATCGCGCACTACACCGCGATCCGACCCCCACGGACCGCGAGCCTGTGACCGACGACGTGCTCGCCGCCCACGATGGCGATCGTGGCGACGCGCCCGCGTCCTCGCCTGCCACAACCCCCTTGCGGCCCGAGGTGCGCACGGTGGATCCCGCCCGGCTCGGGCTCGCCCTCCGCGATGGGCGAGCGCACGTCCGCCGGAACGCGGCGCGCGTGCTCGGTGTCCTCGGGGCCGTGGCTAGCAGCGAGGTGGTGGCCCTCGGGCTCGCCCTGCGCGATGGCGACGCGGCCGTGCGGGCGGACGCAGCGTGCGCCCTTCGGGATCTCGGCGACGCCGCCCTGCCCGCACTAGCCTTCATGGTCGCCGGGCTTCAGGACCCCGGGCCCGAGGTGCGCGAGACGCTCGCCGACGCCATCGCGGCGCTGCATCCAGCCTCCGAGGCCTTCATCATCGAGGGCCTGCGCGCAGAGCGAGACGCCGCCGACAACGGGATCATGCGGGTCCTGGACCGGCTCGAGGTCCGCATCGTCGGTGCCCTCGCATCCGCAGGCCTCAGCCACCCGTCGGGGCTCGTGCGCATCAACGCCGCGCGCGGCCTCGAACGCCTCGCGCAGCGCGGGGCGGTTGCGGCCGTTGACGCGCTCAAGGTCGCCCTCTCGGACCGCCTCCGCGACGTGCAGGCCGCCGCCGAACAGGCACTCGACGCGATCCTCGGCCTGCGCCCACGCCCCGTCACGGTGCTCGAGCCGCTGTCGATGCCGACCGAAGGCTTCGACGTGCGCCCGCTGACGACGCCCCAGCTGCGCCTCGCGCTCGACACCCACCTCGGCGCAGGCTCCGGTCCCGCGTCGCCCGAGACGCTGACCCGGCTGCTGCGCGACGGCCGCCCCCACGTCCGGGCCAACGCGGTGCGGCTCGCGTCGCTGTCGACCGCGGCCCCAGCCGTCACGGGCAGCCTGCTCCGCCTCGCCCGGGATGGCGAAGCCGAGGTACGCCTCGCGGTCGCTGAGGCATTCCGGACGCTTGGACCAGGCGCGGGCGTCGCCGCGATGCTCGTCGCGCGCCTCGAGGACCCCGACGAGGCCGTGGCCCGCGAGGCCGCCGGGACGCTCGACACCTTCGGCGCCGAGGCGCTGCCGGCGCTGGCCTCTGCCGCCGCGGAGCTCACCCCTCACCGCGTGGCGAAGCTGCTTCACCCGCGCCTGGCCGCCATCCCTGGAGCGGTCGGGTGGCTCGCGACAGAGCTCGCCGACGACACCCGGACGCGGGCGCTGCGGATCGGCCTGATGCGCGCGCTCAGAGCCTTCGACAAGGCCACGCTGAGGCCCGTCGCGGGCGCCCTCGCCCCAACCCTCGCCCGGCTCGCGCGAACCGATGACGCCGAAGAGCGCCAGACCGCCGCGGCCGCGCTCGATCGCCTGACCGGGCGCGACATGGAACCCGCCGCCGTCGAGGCCGTCCCGTGGCCGATCGCCGGCTTCGAGGACGCCTGGCTCCTGCCCGAGCAGCTCGAGTCCGCGCTCGGCGAGCTGCGCCTGGATCGCCTGCTCCTGGCAGCGTCCGACGGGCGCGAGGTCGTCCGCGGGAACGCGGCGCTCGCCCTCGGCCTCGGACGCGTTGCCCACGCGCGCGCCTCGCTTGCCCTCCGGCCCCTGCTGCGCGACGCGAGCCCGGCCGTCCGTCTGCGCGCCGTCCAGGCGCTAGCCCTGCTCGAGCCAACGCGGGAGTCGGCCTTCGACCTCGTCCATGCCCTCGCTGACGGGGCACCAGCCGTGGCGACCGCGGCGCGGGCCGCCCTGAGGGTCTTCGGGGCCTTCGCAACCGAGGCCCTCGTCTACGCGCTCGACGATGAGCCCGCGGTCGCAGGCCGGGTCGTGATGCCCGCCCTCGTGGAGTTCGGAGCCTCGGCCCTCGACGCGCTCGCCCTCGGTGCCGCCCACGCGTCCCCGCTCGTTCGGACGAATGCCTGGCGCGCGCTGCGCTTCTTCACGCGCGACGAGGCGCGGTCGGCGCTTGCGGCCTTCGGCAACGCCGAGCGTGACGAACACCGCGCGGTCCGCCTCGAAGCCCGCCAGGCGCGCGACTGGCTCGACGGACGCGAAGCGAGCCCCGCCGCGCGCGAGCCGAGCCCGCTGCCGCACGCGGCCTTCGCTGCCAAGCAGCTCGACACCGACGACCTGCGCGAGGCCGTCACCGCCCTCGACGGCGACGTCACGGCCGTCCTCGGCGCGCTGCTCATCGACGGGCGCCGCCACGTGCGCGCCAACGCCGCCCGGACACTCGGCGTCCTCCGCGCGTTTCATGACCACCTCGGCATCGCGCTCCGCGACGAGGAGCGCTCCGTCCGCCGCGCCGCGGCCGACGCCCTCGCGACGATCGGTGACGCTGCCCTGCCCGCCGCGCCGCAGCTCGTCGGCGCCCTCGCCGACACCGAGGGCACCGTATCGGAGGCTGCCCGCGAGGCCCTCGTCGGTCTCGGGGTCCGCGCGCTTCCCGCGCTCGTGGCCGCCTCGCAGATGCCGCCCGACCGCTTCCGGACCCTGCTGTGGCCTGTGCTCGCGCCGCTCGGTGAGGCGGCGGTCCCAGACCTCGTCGACGCGCTGTCACACCCGTCGGTGTTCACGGTCATGAACGCCATCTCCGCGCTCGGCGCGCTCGGCGCGCGTTCGGCGGCACCCGCGATCCTTCCCTGGACGCGCCACCCGCTTCCCGCGATGGTCGCGGCGGCGCGGACCTGCCTCGCGCGCCTCGAGGGCCCGACCCCGAAGGAGTACCGACGCGAGGCCATCCCGATGCCGGTTGCGGGCTTCGACACGGCCCCCCTGCCCGCCGACGCCCTCCGACCCGCACTTCCGCTTATGGATCGCGACTGGCTCGCTTCGGCCCTGTTCGACGGCCGCCCACGCGTCCGCGAGAACGCGGCCCGCGCCTGGGGCTGCCTCGGTCCCGACGCGGCCACGGCCATCGAGCGTCTCGTCATCACCCTGAAGGACGGCGAGGTCGAGGTCCAGGTGGCGGCAGCCGAGGCGCTCGGGGCCCTCGGGCTCGCCGACGCGGCCTGCATCCCGTCCCTCGTCGGGGCCCTTGTCCAGCCACGCGAGCCCCTACGTCGTGCGGTCTTTGCGGCCCTCGACCTGTTCGGCCCTGCCCGCGTCGCGCGTGCTGCACGCAGCCAGCTCGTCGGCCTCGAGGAGCGCGCGCTGGCCACGATGGGACGCGTCGCCCATCGCATGCCCGAGGCCTTCGTACCCATGCTCGCGGAGGTCGCCGCCGACGCAGGCGCGAGCCTCATCGCTCGCGAGAACGCGGTCGTCATCCTTGGCGAGCTGCTCGCCCGCGGGCGCCCCGCCGAGGCGACCGTGGTCAGCCTCGTCACGAGCCAGGAGTCGATGCTCGCGTTGAAGGCGGCCAACGCCCTCGCCCGCCTCGGGACCCCGGGACCCTCGCTCGCCGACCGCCTTGACGCCGCGGCCCTCGTCGAGAAGCGCCCGCTCGTCGCTCAGGCCGTCAGGAACGCCGCGAAGAGCCTCCGCCGCCGCCGGGCGTGACGGCCCCGCGGGCTGCCGTTCGTCAGGGCGTGCCGAGCGGCGCCACGTAGCACGGCCGGGCACAGAAGAACCGCGCCGCGCCCCCCTCCGGATCGTCGAAGCGCCGGCACTGCCAACCCGACGGGCAGGCGTGATCCGGGTCGTCCTTGCAGGGGACGAGGCAGTGGTCGCCGAGCGGCTGTCCGTCATCGCCCTGGAAGGTCACGCAGAGGTTCGGTTCCCCACAGGTCGGGCCCCCGCCCGAGGCTGCGTCGCAGCTGGCGCAGTGGGGCTCGGACGCGGGATACGGGACGCAGGCCCCCGCCGCGTCGCAGACCTGGCCGAAGGCACATTGGTAATTCGCCGTGCAGCCCTTGGCGACGCAGCGCCCGTCGCGGCACATCTTCGCCGCGTCCTGGCAGTCGAGGTCCTCCTGGCAGCCGTCGGCGCACCGTCCGGTCTCGCGGTCGCAGTAGGTCTCGGGCGCGGGGCAGTCGCTCCGCACCTCGCAGCTGCCCGGCACCCGGCACTTCCCGCCGTCGCCGCACACCTCGGGTGCGGTGCAGTCCGCATCCGACCCGCACGGGGGCTTGCACCGTCCGGTGACGCACACGTCCCCGTTCGGGCAACCGCCATCGACGCACCCCGCCGTGCACTGCCCCGTCTGACTCTGGCAGATGCGCCCGAGCGGACAGTCCGCGTCGGCCTCGCACAGCGCGACGTCGGCACAGCGACCCGCCGTCGGGACGCATTGACGGGCGGCGACCCCGGCCACTTCGGCACAGCGGAACCCGCGCGGACAGCCCGCGTCGGCGAGGCAGGGGGCCCCGCAGAAGCTGCCGCCGCTCGCGAACGGGAGGCAGGCCCCGCCGTCGACGCACCCATTTTCGGCCTCGCAAGGCTCGCACAGGCGAGCCTGCGCCTCACAGTACCCAGTACACGCATTGCAGTACCTTGGCGTGCCGCAGTTTCGGTCCTCGGTACAGGCGGCCCCGGCCGGGACCTCGCACAGCCCCTCGCAGGTGCATACAGCCCCGGCGTCGGCGCAGTCGGAGGCGGTCACGCAGCGACTCGCGACGCCTGGGCTCGACGCATCGGCGCCACTTGCCTCCGACGGCACATCCGCGCCAGCGACCACTCCGACGTCGGCGCCCGAGGGTTCCGCCGCTCCGCCGCAAGCCGTCAACCCGGCCAGACCGAACATCCCGAGCCACGCCCACGCAGTGGCGCTCGCAACCTCTCGCATCCCGCACCTCCGGCACGACCAGCCCGGGTCAGTGGACCTCGAGCGCCCAGACGACCCCGCTGTGGCCCAGCAGGTACAACTCGCCGTGCGCGAAGACCGGACGCGCTCCGAGCCCCCGCCCGTCGCCCCAGCGCGCCACGACGCGCCCCGAACCCCGGTCGAGCACCGCCAGATCCTTGCCGCTCGGCGCAAACACGTACTTGCGGCTCATCGCGACGTCACCCGCCTGTCCGGTGCCGAGCGCCGTCCGCCAGAGCACCCGCCCCGTGGCCGCCTCGACCCCCCAGACGAGCCCATCAGCCTGCGGCGCCACGACGAGCCCCGCGTCGTGCTCGGGCGACAGGAAACCCGGCCCACGGACCTGCCACGCGAGGTCGCCACCGTCTGCCGTCAGCGCAACCAGCCCGCGCCGGTGCAAGCTGACGACGACGAGCGGCTCGCCATCCGGACCCGCGACAGCCACCGGGGTCGCGTCGACGTCGGCGAACTCGCGCTCGCCCTCCGCGAGGTCAACGAGCCACAGCCGCGCACCGTCCTCGAGGGCCCACGCGCCGACGTGCCCGTCCGAGAAACCCGCCACGACCTTGTCGCCGAGGACGAGGGCGCCGCCGTGGCCCGCGATCGTCATCTCGGCGTCATGCTCGCGGTCCGAGAACCACACGATCTCGCCGTCCTTGGCCGACAGGACAGCGACCCGATTCTTCAGGCTCGTGATGACGATGCGGGCCGCATCGCCTTGTCCGACGACGACCGGGTCGGCTGCGACGCCATGTCCTGCACGCTCGCTCCGCCAGATGACGCGACCGTTGCGCCGGTTGACGCGATAGACTGCGCCGTCGAGCGAGGCGATGACGAGGTCGTCCGTCCCGGGGAGCGCCACGGGGGAGGCCGCGTTGCCACCGAGGGTCTCGAGCTCCCAGCGCCGCGCGCCGTCGGCCGCGTCGAACGCCACGACCCGGCGATGACGCGTCGGCGCGACGACGAGCTCGGGGGAGGCCGTCGCGGCATCTCCCGGGAGCCACGCGATGTGTGCGGTCTCGGTCGGGAAGTAGGCGAGGGTCTCGAGCGGGTAGACCTGCGCACCCCACCGCGTGAGAGGCGCGAAGCGCAACTCGGAGCCGGCCGCCCCGGCCGTGGCACACCCCGACGCGGTCGCGAGCGAGGCGACGACGACCAGGCCAGCGGCGACCGCGCGGAGCGACATCACTCGAGGAGGGCGATGCGGGCCTGGACCACGCTGCGCGGGCCCGACTGGGGCAGCGCGAAGAGCGACGGCTCGGTCGGCTTCGGCGGCTCAGGCAGGAGGGCGAGCGCGGCCTTGTACGACGCGAGCGCCTTCGCGGCATCACCGCGGCCGGAATGGACCGCGGGGTTCTGAAGGTCCGCGATCTGCAGCAGGAAGTGCGCCTTCAGAGCCCCGTCGACGAGGCCAGCGGCAGCCGTCCAGGCAGCATCGGCGGCATCGAGCCCGCCCGCGGCGAGGTGGGCCCGCGCCTTGAGGTCGTGGGCGAGCACCGCGGCCGAGTCGCTGCCATGATCCTTCAGGAAGGCGTCCGCGTCGACGAGCGCGCCCGCAGCGTCACCCTTGCGGAGCTTGAGGTTGGCGGCGGTCAGGGCCATCGGGGTCGCGGCCGGGCTGCCGGCGTGCGCCTTCATGAAGCCGTCGATCGCGGCCGTGGCGGCGTCGGCGCGGGCCTTCTC
Source organism: Pseudomonadota bacterium (assembly GCA_005788935.1). The sequence continues at coordinate 141 of SYAK01000564.1, read as the reverse complement.
GTCGGCGAAGTGGACCGGCTTCGGGATCTTCTCGAGCTGGGCAAACCACTCGGGCTCCTCACCCGTCGAGGCACCGACCGGCTTGAGCGCGTCGGCCACCGCGTCGCCGAGCGCTGTGCGCTCCGATGACTTCGAGCGGCC
>SYAK01000060.1 GCA_005788935.1 Pseudomonadota bacterium | reverse complement strand
GATGGTCTCGTGCAGCGGGGTCTCGGCGTAGACGAAGCTGAGCGGGACTGGGCGGCGGTCGGAGGCGATGGACACCGCGACGCGGCCTGTCAGGGACTTCAGGTGGTCCTCGATGCCGCGCGTGTCGCCAAGCGTCGCCGACATGAGCAAGAACGTTGCGTCCGACAGCAAGAGCAGCGGGACCTGCCACGCGACGCCGCGCTCGCGGTCGCTGTAATAATGGAACTCGTCCATCACGACGTGGTGGGCAAGCGTGTCCTTTCCGGAGGCGAGCGCCATGTTGGCGAGGATCTCGGCGGTGCAGCAGAGGATCGGGGCCTCGCGGTTGACGCTCGAGTCGCCCGTGCTCATGCCGACCGACGACGGCCCGAAGACCGCGCACAGCTCGAGGAACTTCTCGTTGACGAGGGCCTTGATCGGCGACGTGTAGACCGCCCGCTTGCCGCGCGCGAGGGCGAGGAAGTGGAGCGCGGTCGCCACGAGGCTCTTGCCCGACCCGGTCGGCGTCTTCAGGATGACGTGGCGGTCCGAGAAGAGCTCGAGGATCGCTTCTTCCTGGGCAGGATAGAGCTCGAGCCCGAGGTCTCCGACCCACGCGACGAACAGGTCGAAGAGGGTGTCGACGTCCAGGTCCTTCCGACGCCCGAGGCGCTCGGAGAGGTTCGGCGGTCTGCGCTCCATCGCGCGGGCTCCCTCGGATCCGCGTCGCTCGGACGGGAACGTGGTGGTTGAAACGGAATCGGGCTCAGGCCTCGGCGGGAGGGGCCTCGTCGTTCAGGTAGCCGAGCCCGCGCATGAAGCTCTTGTACGCCGCGCCCATCGCCTCGGCGGCCCCCGCGAGGCGTCCATCGGAAGCCTCGAGCTGGGCGGTCAGGCCCTCATTCTGCAGCGTCAGCGCCGAGTGCGACTCGCGCAGCTCGAGGGTCTCGGTCTCGAGGCCCGCGAGCGCGGCCTGCAGCTGGCGAACCATGTCCTCGAGGCTCGCGCCCTTGCTCTCGAGCAGCGTCCGCGCCTCGGAGAGCTCGTTGACCTCGCCCTGCAGTCGAGCCGCCTTGTCCTCGGCCTCGCGGCGCAGCGCCTCGGCCTCGTCGACGCGGGCGTGCAGGCCGTCAATCTGGAGCGCGAGCGACTTTTCCAGCTTGTCGCGCCTGGCCTCGAGCTCGAGCCGAAGCGCCTCGAGGGCCGCGAGGTGCTCGGCCTCGAGGACCTTGCGCTGCTCGCGCAGGGCAGCCTCGTGCATGGCCTTGCGGCGGAGCAGCACGTCATTGATTTCCAACAGGACGTCATCGACTTTGTCTTCCACGGGGCGCTCGCTTCGGGCTGGGTCGGGACAGGGCACGCCGCGGCGGCGCGCGCCGAGCCTCGGGCGCGGGCTTGGGCGGCCTCGGCTGCGTGATCTTTCAGCGTCTAGCCCAAGCGATCCGCGAGCGCAAGTTTCGCTCCGCGACCAGCCGCGACCAGCCGCGACCAGCCGCGACCAGCCGCGACCAGCCGCGACCACGCACACGCGCGCTCGACGTGGACAGGCCGCCTGTGGCAGTCTGCGCCCCGCGGCGAGGACGCCGACCCTGTCGCCCGCGAGGGCGACGCGAACCCCGGGAGGTCCCATGTTCTGGTACATCGTGCTCGGCGCGGGCGTGGCTTCAGCCCTGATGGCCATCTCACGCGGTCACAGCCCGCTTCGCTGGTTCTTCACCTCGGCCGCTGGCCTGCCGCTGCTACGCCTCGTCCCGCCCGCCTCGGGCAAGACGCTCGCCGAGCGCAGCCGCGCCCGCCGCGAGGTCGGAGACAAGGTCGGGCTCGTGACGGGCGCCATCGTGACCGGCACCCTCGGCCTGCTGCACCTCATCGGCCTTGTCTGAGCCCGCCGCCGCCCTCGAGCGCGCCGCTAGCCAGGCTGCGATGCTCGGCAACCGCCTCGCGAAGAACGCCCGCCACCTCGGACGCTGGGCGCGCCGCGAGGCCGTCAGTTGCCTGCGGCTCTACGACTGCGACATCCCGGAGATCCCGCTCGCCGTGGACCGCTACGGGGACGCGCTCGTCGTCGCCTGGTACGCGCCCGAGCAGCCCCCCGACGGACTGTCCCCCGAGGCCTGGCTTGGCGTCATGCTCGACGCCATCGCGCGCACCCTCGAGACGCCGCGCGACCGCATCTTCACCCGCATCCGGGCGCCCCAGCGCGGCGCCGAGCGCTACGCACGGCTTGCACCCGCGCCGACGCCCGCCATCGTCGAAGAGGGCGGGCTGCGCTTCGAGGTCGACCTCGCGGGCCACGTCGACGTCGGCCTCTTCCTCGACCACCGCCCGCTGAGAGCCGAGGTCCGCGGGCTGTCGGCGGGGACGGACGTGCTGAACCTCTTCTGCTACACGGCGGCCTTCTCGGTCCACGCGGCGGCTGGCGGGGCGCGCTCGACGACCTCGGTCGACCTGAACGCGACCTACCTCGCGATGGCGCGCCGCAACCTCGAGCTCAACGGCTTCCGCGACGCCCGTCAGCACCCGCTCATCCGCGCCGACGTCCTCGCATGGCTCGCCACGACGCCCGCGACGCCCGCCTTCGACCTCGCCATCGTCGACCCGCCGACGTTCTCGAACTCGAAGAAGATGGCCGGGATCTTTGACGTCCAGCGCGACCACGTCGGGCTCCTCGACGCGGTGCTGCGCCGCATGCGCCCTGGCGGTCAGGTCTTCTTCTCGACGAATCACCGCCGCTTCCGACCGGACTTCGAGGCCCTCCCGCCCCGCCCGCGCGGCAGCCCCGGACTCACGGCGGTGCAGGAGATCAGTGCCCGCACCGTCCCGCCCGATTTCCGCGACAAGCGCATCCATCGCGCCTTTCACCTCGCCCTCGAGCGATGACCCCGCTGCAGCAGCTCCTGACGCCGCCCCGCGCGCTTCGGGACGCGCTCGCCGCGGCCTCGTCCCGGACCTGGGGGCTCGCCGCGGCGTGGCTCGCGACCGCGGTCGTGTTGCTCTTCGTGGCCGCGGCCCTCGCGGAGCTGCTCGGCGAGGTGGCGCGCGACGAGCTCGGGCGCGTGCTGTTTCCCGAGGGGTGGCGGGCGCTCGCGACGACTGGGGTGGACGTCGTGTTCGCGAGCGGGCTCACCGCGCTGCGCGCGAACGTGTCGGTGACGCTCGGGCTGACCCTCGTGGCACTCCTCGCCTTCCCGTTGAAGGAGGCGTTCGGCCGCAGCCTCGAGGCCGATGACGCCCGCCGCCGTGGGGTCGCGCCACCGGCCTTCGACGACCTGCCGCTGTGGCGCGAGGCGATGTCGGAGGCGGGCCTCGTCCTCCTCGCGCTCGCGCTGCAGGTCGCGATGGTGTGTCTCGGCTTCTCGCTCGACCCGACCGTGAGGACCCTCGCGGCCTTGGGCTCCGTGGCCATCCTCGGGCTGACGCTCGCGGTCGACGCGCTCTCGCCGCCGCTCTTCCGGCGTCGCCTCGCCTACGCCGCCGTCTTTGCCCTCATCGGACGCCGCCCGCTCGCCGCGCTGACCCTCGCGACCGCCCTGTGGCTGCCGCTCGCGGCCTTGCCCACCGTCGAGGGTGCGCTCGTCGACGCGGGCGCCTGGCGCCTTGTACTTCCGCTGCTGCTGCCGGCGGTCGTCATCCTTGCCGCGATCGCGGGCGGCGCGCTGCCCGCGACGCGGCTTTCGGACACGCTCCTGGCTGGGGCCCTACCCGACCGGCCGCGTCCCGGGCTGCTGGCGCTCGGCGTGGTCGGCGTCGCGGCGACGCTCGGGCTGGCCCTCGATATCGGGGTCGGCCTCGCGCGGGCCCTCGTGAGAAAGACCCCCGCCCTGCACTGCCGCTGGGCGCCCGACCTCACCTCGCTGCAGCTCGACCTGCCGGACCTCGACGCGGTCGGCCTGCTGTCTGGGCGTCCGGTCGAGGTCGGTCTTCGCCTCGACGTCACGGTCGAGAACCCGACCGCGCGGGACCTCGCCCTCGAGCCGCTGCGACTCGAGATCCGCGACGCGGGTGAGGTCCTCGCCGCGACCACGCTCGCGCCCTTCACGCTATCCGCGGGCCACGCGCGCAAGCTGCCCCTCGGCCTCACGCTGTCCCTCTCGCCCGACGCGCTGCTGCGCGGGGCCTCGCCCGACCCGCGACGCTGGACGGTGGCGCTGATGTTGCCGCTCGACGCGGACACGACGGTCCCGCTGCTGCTGCACGCGCCCGATTGACGTAAACAGCTCGCTGTCGACCGCGACGATTCAAGCATTCGCACCTCAATGGAATGCATGAACAGGCATCCAGATCGTTCATCCGGGCGCGCGGGCGACCTCGACGACCTGGAAAAGGCGCACCCGCCGATCGTCGGACCAGGTCCACAGCGCTAGCGCGTCAAGCCGAGCCGAGCCGTCGGGGAGGGGCTGCCGTGCGGCCCACGCAGCGAGCGCTGCAGGATCCGCCCGCCGACCGGTCCGGGCGACCGAGACGTGCGGGCGCGGACTGCGCGCATGGGCGTCCGGAACACCGCCCGCAGCCGCCGCGAGCGGCCCCGCATGAGCCCCGAGCAGGCCCTTCAGCCAGGACGACTCGGGGCGGGGCTCGAGCGCCCACGTGGTCGGCGACCGGCGCGGCCCGAAGGGTGACAAGGCGCCTGGCGTAAAGTCGCCCGCCTGCCACCGGATGGCCCTCGCCAGATCCCAGGCCGCCCGCGCTCGCGGCTCGCCGCAGGGCCCGAGGAAGGCGAGGGTCACGTGCAGGTCGTCGGCATGAAAGAGACGGGCCCCGTCTGGCGGCGCGGAGAGCCCCGCGAGCCAGCGCGCCCCAGCCCCGGGGTCCACCGGAAGGGCGATGAACCAGTTCGGCTGCGGCCCCCGACCGCTCACGGCGCGAGCCGCTCACGCGTCCATCCGTCGCCTGCGCGGACGTAGCGGATGCGGTCGTGGAGGCGGAAGGCACGACCCTGCCAGAATTCGATGGTCTCCGGGACCACCACGAAGCCGCCCCAATGCGGGGGACGCGGGACCTCGCCCGTCTCGAAGCGCGTGCCGTACGCCGCGACGCGCTGCTCGAGGGTCTCGCGCGAGGCGATCGGCTGGCTCTGCGGCGACGCCCACGCGCCGAGCTGGGAGCGCCGCGGTCGCGACCCGAAGTAGGCGTCGCTCGTGGCCTCGCTCGCGCGGTGGACGCCGCCGCGGATGCGGACCTGACGCTCCATCGGCTCCCAGTGAAAGAGCAGCGCCGCCCGTGGGTTCACCGCGAGCTGCTGCCCCTTGGTTCCGAGGTAGTTCGTGAAGAACTGAAAGCCGCTGTCAATCGCTGGCGGACGCACGACCCCGCGCAGCAGCACGGTTCGCGCGTCGGGCAAGCCCTCGGCGTCGACGGTCGCGACGGTCATGGCCTCGGGCTGCGAGAGCCCGCGGCTCCGCGCCTCGCCGAACCACAGCGCGAACTGGTCGTACGGATCGTCTGCGACCTCGTCCAACTCCAGCCCCTCGTGACGCTCGAGCTCCGACATGCTGCCTCCTCCTTGCACCGCTGGCGCGCGCGGGCACGCGCGGCCCGACGCGGGGTCGATGGTGCCGCGACTGGGACGCTGTGAACAGCCCCTCGTCGCTGCGAAGTCCCCCGAGCGAGCCCCCGCGGGCGATGTCGCGACCGGCCTCTTGACGTGACCGGCGCCGTGCATATCGTTGTGCGCCGCTCAAGGTGCCCGCGCGCGAGCGCACCCTTGGGCAGCGCCTCGTCACCTCGTTCCCCAACCAGCCCTCAGGGCCCCACCGGAAGGAACCGCGCCATGCGTCGCCTCACGACCCTCGCCGTCACCGTTCTCCTCGCCGCCTGCGGCGGAAAGCCCCAAGAGCCCGCCGCGGACCCCGCCGCCGTCACGCCCGCAGAGGCTCCCACGGCCGAAGCCCCGACCGCGCCCGCACCCGCCGAGCCCGCGAAGGTCGAGCCAGCACCCGCGGCACCCGCCCCGGT
>SYAK01000563.1 GCA_005788935.1 Pseudomonadota bacterium | reverse complement strand
CAGAAGGCGAGCGACCTCATGACCTCCTCGCCGTCGCCCGTCGACGTCGCGCAGCTGCTCGAGCTGCACATCCGGACCGTGAAGGCCGAGACGGCAGCACCCGCGGCGGAGTGACGCAGGGGCGGTCGCTGGGGCGGCCGCGCTTTACAGGCGTGGAGGCCGGTGCCAGCATGCGGCCATGGGCTCCACGCCGCCAGACCGCGCGTCGCGTGTTGCGGCCGCGACACCCGAGCGACCGCCGCCTCCCGGGGTCTCGGCGGCAGACACGGCCGCCGTGCGCGCGCCTGCCGACGTGTCGGGTGCGGACGCGCTCGCGCTGAGCAGCACCCTCGTCGGCGCTGGAGGCCTGCCGCCCGATGCGGTTCAGGACGGGATGGAGCCCCCGCCGCGGCAGCTCGGGAAGTACCGCATCCTGCGGGAGCTCGGGGAGGGCGGCATGAGCGTCGTCTACCTCGCCGCAGACGATGCGCTCGACCGGAAGGTGGCCGTCAAGCTCCTCCACCGCCACCTCGCGCGCGACCCGGAGGCGCGGGCGAGGCTGACGCGGGAGGCGCGCGCCGCGGCGCGTCTCAGGCACCCGAACATACCAGAGATCTTGGACTTCACGGGCTCCGACGGGGGCGATGGCGGCCGCGGCTTCATCGTCTCGGAGTTCGTCGACGGGTGGTCCCTCGCCGACCTGCTCCGGCGTCATCCGCCGCCGCTGCCCGAGATCGGCGTGGCCCTCGTCCTTCGCGTCGCGGAGGCGCTCGCGCATGCCCACCGCGAAGGGGTCATCCATCGCGACGTGAAGCCGGAGAACATCCTCGTCGGGCGCGATGGTGTCGTGAAGCTCACCGACTTCGGCATCGCGCACGTCGTCGGCGGCGACGCCATGACCATGACCGGGACATTGCTCGGCTCGCCGCTTCATATGGCGCCCGAGCAGATCCGCGGCGAACGTGGCGTCGATGCCCGCGTCGACGTCTGGGGCTTCGGGACCGTCCTGTTCATGGCTGTCACCGGCGGGCGCCACGCCTTCGAGGGGGGCAATCCGCACGTCGTGATGCGGCGCATTCTCGATGGCGAGCGCGAGGACGTCCGGCGCCTTTCGCCGCACGTCGACAGCGAGCTCGCGGCGGTCATCGACGATTGTCTCGCCGTGGACCGCGGTCGGCGGCCCTCGTCGATCGATGCGGTCGTCTCCCGACTCGAGACCTGGTTGGCCGCGCGCGGGGCGGATGACGTCGAGGCGGTCGCGCAGGGATTCACGGGGGACCCCGAGGGGTTTGCCCGTCTGTTCTCGCGTGGGTTGGTCGGGCGCCTGCTGCAGCTCGCCGAGGCTGCGCCGACCCCCGATGCAGCGATCGAGCTGCTCGGGCGGGTGCTGCTGCTCGACCCGGGGCACCGCGAGGCCGAGGCTTCGTTGCGGCGACGGATACGGGCCCTCCGCGGGAACCGCGCCATGCGGCGAACCGGGCTCGGGCTGTTCGCGGCCGCCGCCGTGGCGGTCGGGATGGCACTGCTCTGGCCGACGACGGACGGGCCTGACGGTCCCCTGACGAGGCCGGTCGACCCGCGTCCTGTCGGAACCCCCGCGATGACCGATGTCACGGAGGCGCCCCCGCATGCCGAGTTGGCCGAGGTCGTGCTTCCCGGGAGCGCGAGCGATGCCGTCCCGGGCGCCTCCGAGCCGGAGGACAGCATGCAGCTCGGCCTTGGGACCGACCTGGCCGGGGAGTCCGCGTTCCCCGATGTCGCGCTCGGTGCTGGGGTGGCTCTCGACGCTGGAGACGCTGGAAACGGGCGCCAAGCAGAGGGCGCTTCACGCGCGCGCTCCGAGACCGTCGGGCTTGCCGACCGACCTGCGGCGGCGGTGTCGACCGTCGAGGCCCGTATCACGGTCTATCCGCCAGCGGTCCGGGTGCGCGTCGCCGGGCTGGCCGTGCGTCCCGGCGTGCCCTTCCACCTCCCGCAAGGACGTGTCGAGGCCGTCTTCACGCACCCGGGCTGTCCGAGCTGCGGGGATGATGTCCGGACCCTCGATGTCCGGCCCGACACCGACGGACGCTGGTCCACGCACGTCGTCTTCAGCCGCGGTGCGGCCCTCGCTCCTGCGCGGCTGTCCCTGCGCTGTCCCGAGGAGGGTGGCTGGGTCGAGGGACCGGACGGAACGCGCTACGCGTGCAACCGCGACCACGCCGTACCCGTGAGCTCCGAGCAGCCGACCCTCGTCGAGTTCATCGCCTACGACGCGCGCGGGCAGCGGGTCGGCGCACGTCGCTTCAACCTGCGGCCCGCCGCCCCGATCGTCTGGCAGCTCTGATCGTGTTGCGAATCGTGTATCTTGAAAGGTGAAAGCAAGCGTTTTTTCTTGCGTGATTCGTCGGTCGCGTCGGGAGCTGTTCCCGGACGGACGCGAAGCTCGTATGCTCGGGGTGCTTTGCCCGTCCGTCCCCATCTCGCGTCCCTCGTCGCGTCTGCTGTTGCGCTCGCTCCGCTCGGGGCCTGGGCGAGCGAACCGTCCCCTGCGTCGCCACCGCCCCCCGCCGGGACGGTCGCGCTGCCCATCCCGGAGCCTGTCGCGGGCCGGCTCGCCGAGGCTGAGCGGGCCTTCGCGGTCCAGGATTATCCCAGCGTCATCGCGCGGCTCGAGGCCCTCTCGGGGCACCCCGCGCTCGTCGGACGCCCCGAGCACCGTCAGCTCCTCGAATGGCTCGGCGCCTCGCACTGGTTTGCCGGCAACCGCGATGCAGCGCGGCTGGCGCTCGGAGCGTTGCTCCGGGAGAGCCCGTTCCACGTGCTCGATCGGTTTGTTTATCCGCCCGAATTGATTGACGACTTTGAGCTTCTTCGCGCCAGTCTGGCGGGCGGCGGGGTCATCCCGGGGCGGCCGGCCGAACCAGGGTCAGCGCCGCGCACCATCCTGCGGATCTCAGAGCGGAACACGACCCCGACGCTCGCTTACTTCGCGCCGCTCGCTGTGGGGCAGTTCGCCAACGGCGAGCTGGGGAAGGGCGCCCTCCTCGCGTCGCTCCAAGGGCTAGGCGCCGCCACCATGCTCGCGACGTGGCTTGGCGTCGAGAGCCTGAAGGTCGATGGCACGGATCGCGTCCGTCCGTCCGACGGTGGTCCCGCGCGGGCGCTCGACGCGCTCTGGTATGCGGGCTTCGCGCTCCTCGCGGGCAGCTGGATCTGGAGCGTCGCGGACGGCTTCGTCTACCGGGACGATCGCCCGCGCACCCTCGAGGAGCGCGTCCTCGAGCCCACGCCGCCCGTGTCGCTGCACCTGCGGCCTGCCCTGTCGCCCGTGGCGGGGGCCCTGCACTGGCCGGGTCTTGCGCCCTGACGCGGCTCCTCGCGTGCCAGCACCCGTTCCGCTTTCACTTGACCAGCCCCCGGTGCTATCGTTTCGGGCCATGGCTTGTCTTGTCGTTTACCCGCGCGATCTCGCGGCCCCCTTCGTGGTCCAGCTCGACCGTCGCGTCCTGCGCATCGGCGCTGCCGCCGACAACGATCTCGTGCTCGCAGGGCCGCGGGTGTTCGCCCACCACGCCATCCTCACCTTCGACCAGAAGGCCTTCGTGTTGCAGTCGGTCTCGGACGACGCGACCTTCGTCGCGTCCGGAAAGGCCCGTCGATCCCACAAGCTCGCCGACGACGAACTGCTCGTCATCGACGACAACCTCATCCGCTTCTCGCTGCACGACCGCCCAGCTCCCGCGCGCGGCAACGCCCGTCCAGCGCGCCCGGGCGAAGACCGCTTCAAGGCCCTGCACCGCTTCGCGCGGAAACTCATGGCGCAGACCGACGTCGAGCAGCTGCTCGCCGACTTGCTCGACGAGCTCATCGCCCTGTCGGCTGCCGACAAGGCCTTCCTGCTGCTGACCCTCGATGGTACGCCTCGCGTTCACGTCGCGCGCAACGTCGACCGCCAGACGCTCGAGCGCGACGACATCGCCGTCTCCGACTCGATCGTCAAGCGCGTCCTCGCGTCTGGCGAGCCGCTCATCGTGGCCGACGCGTTGAGCGACGCAGCCTTCCGCGACGCGCGCAGCGTCATGCGGCTGAAGGTGGGCTCGGTCATGGGGGTCCCGCTGACCATCCGTGGGCAGACGCTTGGCCTCATCTACCTGGGGCACGACAACGCCGTGGCCCACTTCACGCCCGACCTGCTCGACGTCCTCGCGGTCTTCGCGGCCGAGGCCGGTCTCATCCTCGAGGGGGCGCTCGCGCGGCGCGACCTGCAGCTCAAGGTCCACGATCTCACGGCCGAGCTCGCCCAGAAGCGCTTCGGCGAGATCATCGGCGCCTGCGACGCCATGCGTGACATCTACAAGAAGATCGCGCGGATCGCGTCCACCGACATCTCGGTTCTCGTCGAGGGCGAGACCGGCACGGGGAAGGAGCTTGTCGCGCGCGCTGTGCATCAGCGCTCGAACCGGGCCGACGGGCCATTCGTCGTCATCAACTGCGGGGCCATCCCCGAAAATCTCCTCGAGTCCGAGCTCTTCGGGCACGTCCGAGGCGCCTTCACGGGCGCGATCGCGACGACGCAGGGCAAGTTTCAGGCGGCCCACAAGGGGACGATCTTTCTCGACGAAATCGCCGAACTTCGCCCCGATATGCAGGTGAAACTTCTTCGTGTCTTGCAAGAGCGAAGATTCACGCCGGTGGGAAGTTCGCGCGAAGTTAAAACCGACGCGCGGATTATCGCGGCGACTAACCGCAATCTCGAGAAGATGATCGAAGACGGAAAATTTCGCGAAGAT
>SYAK01000059.1 GCA_005788935.1 Pseudomonadota bacterium | reverse complement strand
GATGACCGCCTCGGTCACCGTCTCGCCGAGGTAGCTCTCGGCGGCGCGCTTCAGCTTCGACAGGACCTTGGCGCTGATCTCGGGCGGCGCGTAGCGCTTGTCGTTGACCTGGATGTGCGCGTCGCCGTTGTCTGCGCGGACGACGGTGTACGGAAGCTTGGCGATGTCCTTCGAGACCTCTTCGAAGCGGTGCCCGATGAGACGCTTCACCGAGAAGAGCGTCCGGGTCGGGTTCACCACGGCCTGGCGGCGCGCGATCTGCCCGACGAGGACCTGCCCCTTGTCGTCGAACGCGATGACGGACGGGGTCGTGCGCCCGCCCTCCTCGTTCGTGAGGACTTTCGGCTCGCCGCCCTCCATGATGGCGACGACAGAGTTGGTGGTACCAAGGTCGATCCCGATGATTTTGCCCATGACGCGCTCTCTTGCGAGTGAAAGAGGGTGTCGCCGTTGCTCCGGAGGGGCGCGCCGTCGTGGGGGGGGCGCGCGTCCTCGCGGTGGGAGCCCTCAAGCTCCCGGCCGGCAGACAGAGCGGAACCTAAGGCCATCACCGACGGAGTCAAGGCGGGGTGATGCGCACGCATAAAAAAAATGGCGCCGTTGTTGCCGCCAGATGACAGGTCATGCGCTGGCCTCAGGGCGCGAGCAGCACCCACGACGCCGTCTGCCCCCCGTCGAGGCGGAGCGTCGCGCGCTGCGTCACGGCACACCCTCGCGCGCGGGCCTCGCAGGCCGGGCCGTCGACAGGGTGCTCGCGCGCCGCGAGGCGCAGCGTTCCCGCGCTCAGGTCCTCGAAGACCATGGAGGCGCCAGCCTCGACCAGCCCGAGCACCCGCTCGCCCGACAGCACCTCGAGCGTCTCCGACGTTCGGTTGACCACCGCAAGCCGCCCAGTCAGCGGACGGATGGGCAGCGTCACGACCACACCGCCGCGGACCTGAACCTCGACGCTCCGCGTGACCGCAACCCCGTCGGCCCCGGACTCCCAGACCAGCTCCCGGTCGTGCGTCCCGGCGGGCAGCGCCAGCTCGACCCCGCGCGCCGACGCGTCGAGCCGGGCGAGCAGGGTCTCTCCAAGACGCACCGAGACCGCCTCCCCACTAAAATTATCGAGGCGGACAAGCCCCCTCGGGGCGTCCACGACCAACAGGCGGCGCTCGCCCTCCTCGAGGACGACCCGCTGGTGCTGCGTGCTGCCGCTGCGCGCATGGGCCAGGCGCACGTCCACGGCGCCGCCCTCGAGCCCGGGGAAACCCCTGGCGGAACGCGCGGCGACGACTGACCGCCGCGCGCCGACCACGCGGGTCTGAGCGTCCTCGAGCCATACGTCGAGCTGTTCATCGGCCCGGTTCTCGACGATCAGCGTCGCGGGCCGCGCCTTGAACTGCGCCTCACGGATCCCGCCAGCCGGGAGGACCACCTCAAGCGTCCGGAACCGCCCTGTCGTGACCCCCACCGCTTCGATTCGGATGGGCCCCGGGGCGAGTCCGTCGAACACGACGCGCGCTTGCGGCTCGACGCTCCCGATGACGGCGCCACGCACGCTGACAGCGACCGCCTCCGACAGGTCGTTCTGGAGCGCCAACGCGCCACGGATGGCTACGAGCTCGACCTCGACCGGCGCCGTCGCGTCGTCGGGCACCTCGATGCGGGCCACATGCGGCGCGCCCGACGCCACACCGGTAAAGCGCAGCACGTGCGGCCCGGGCGCGAGGCCGGCCGCCATCCTCGCGTTCGGCGCGATGGGCTCCGCACGACCGCCGAAGCTGCCTCCGACCGCGACGACCGCCTCGCCGGTGGCGTTCGTCACGCGCACCTCGACGCGCGACGCACCCAGACGCAGTCGCGTCGGCGCATCCCCACGCGGGTCCGCGACGACCTCGACGACGTTCCTGATGACCGTCCCGGTGAGACGCCCTCGGGCCTCGATCAGGTGCGCCCTGGCCGCGAGCGCGCCGATCCCGAGGCCCGCTCCGTCTGCCAACTCGCCGAAGTCTGCGCCATCGACTCGCAGCTGAACGGCCTCTCCCGACGCGTTCTCGACCCTCAACCCACCCGTGGGGGCCCTCACCTCCCACACCTGAGCGCCCTCCCCGCCCGGCACGAGCTTCAGCGCGTGCACACCGAGCTGGACCCCGCGCGGGGTCCACGCGGCCACCTCGACGGCCACACCTGCGTCCGGCCGCTGCCCGACCCGCGCCGCGAGATCCTGCAGCTGCGTCGCCGCGCCAGGCTTGAGCTCCCCGAGTCGGACCGCCTGCCCGGACGCCGCACCCGCGACACCCGCGAACAGCACCACCGTGGCGTCCGTCCGATTCTCGACACGGAGCCCGGGCGCAAGGGGCTCGACCCGCCAGCGCGCCTCGTCCCCCGCCTCGAGGTGCAGGACGGCCTCACGCGACACCGGTCGCGCCTCGCCGACGTCGACCTCGGTCGCGACGAAACGCGCCGGTCCGGCTGGCAGCCCCTCGAGTCGCAGGCGCTGTCCCGCCGCGACCAGCCCGACGTTCGCACCGTCACGGCGCACCTCGACAGGACTTGCCAGCGTGTTCTCGATGACCGCCGTGGCCGACCCTCCCGCGATGCGCCAGGTCGCCTCGGAGAGCTCCCGCAGGTCCACCCCTTGCTCGAAACGGCGGCGCGACGGCTCACAGCGGGCCTCGACCGTGTGCAGGGCCGGTGAGGCGAAGAAGGTCCGCGCCTCGCCCGCGGCCACCCGGCCGACGACCTGACCGTCGATGCGGACCTCAGCCGCCTCGGGAGTCGCGTTGGTCACGATGAGCGGTCGTCCGTCGGGTGCCACCCGCCAGCGCATGAAGCCGTCCGCTGGCACCTCGAGGCGACCCTCGTGTCGTCCGCCTCCGTCCATGCGCGCCACCGCGAACACGGCTCCCGAGGCGACACCACGAAAGACGCGGCGCTCGCCTGGCATGACGCGTCCACGCTCGTCCCCGTCGAAGGTTACCGCGACTACCCTCGGAAGTGCGTTCTCGACCTCGACCGAGCCAAAGGCCGGCGGCTCAGGGAGGAGCGCCTCATCCGCCGGACCGAGCTGGCCCGGGAGGACGTCGTGACGCGCGACGCCCGCGGCTGGCACCCGCAGCATCAGCTCGACGTGCCCACCGCCCGGGCGCGTCAGGCGCACTCGCCGGCTCCCGGTCGGCACCGGCGTCACGCTGGCCCGCTCACCGGGCCCGACCACGGTTTCGTCGCGACCGTCGATGGCCACGACGACAGCGACCGCGGTGCGATTCGCAACGTCGACCGCGCCGACGTCACCCGCCGACTGCGTGCCCGTGGATGCACAACCCGCCAGACACAAGGCGAGCGCAAGCCCGACGGGCGGCCACGCGAGTCGTCGCCCCGTCATGTCAATCAAACCCCGGTTCGCCCTGATAGGTGACGTTGATGACGTCGCCGGGCAGCGGCGGGTCTCCGAACGCGATGGCTGGCAGCAGTCCGTCTTCTCCGGCACAGTCCTCCGCGCCATACACGATGCGGTAGCGGCCGGGCCCATCCCCCTCCTCGAGGGTGACAGTCTGCCCCTGACCGTTCGTTCGCGTCACGACAAGGCTGCCGAGGATGGGACGCGGCAGGCAAATCTTGTTGATGACCTTGATGATGGTCGAGGCGACCTCGTCAAGCGCGGGTCCGATGCCCTCGTCGCTGCAGATGTTGCTGAAGACACCGTTCGGGCCGAAGGACGTCACGAGCTCGATCATGCGGGGCGCGTAGTCCGCGACGCCGTTGACGGACGAGCAGATGGACGTCGAGATGTAACAGGTCCGAGGGTGGCCCTTGCTCTCGATGTAGGCCGTGCGGTCAAGCTCGCGCTCCTCGGGCGTCGCGCGCGTGCTGTCGCCCGCGATGGCAGCGACGATGACGCGACCCGGATCGCTCTTCAAACTCTTGAAACGATTTACGAAGTGAGCAACCGGGGTCAGCGGCCCGCCGTCGTCGGTGGTGCGGAGCAGGCCGCACCGGCTGTAGTCGCCGTCGTCCTGGATGAAGCGCCCGTCCGCGACCGAGCAGTCCTCCTCGTCGGTCACGAAGATGATGACGAGGTAGGCGTCGTCGCGCAGGAACGCCTTGGCCTGGTCTCGGTTCGGCCCGTTCGGGTCGATGGAGAGGAGACCCGAGCGCATCTGCTGCTCGTACTTGAGGCAGTTCGACTGCGTGACGCCGACGCTCGCGTTGCAGCGGAAGAGGTCGAGGTTCTCCTTCGTCAGGATGGGGGGCAGGTTGTCCGGGCAGCCCTCGGTGAGCGGCGGGCGCAGGCAACCTCGGGGCTGACCGGCTGGCTGACGACACTCGAAGGTGGCGTCACCGTAAAAGGCCTGACAGTCCGCGTCGTCACGGCAGGTGCGCTGGCAGGCCGAGTTGATGCTGCCGTTCGGGTTCTCCGTGCAGATTTCAGGCTGGTAGACATCGCGACACACCCACTCCGTCGGCGAGGTGTTGCAGTTCCCGTAGAGTTCGCAGTCGAGATCGCCGCAGGTCGGCTTCTCCTGCGTGCCACACTCGAGGCGGCGCTCTTCGAAGCACGCCGGCGGGAACTCGCGCGAGGGCGTCGTGTTGAAGGTGCCGCGCGGGACGACCATCGAGGCGTTCGAGGGCGAGCAGTCGGCTGTCAGGGTCGCGACCGCCACGTGCGGATCGATCTCGAAGAACCGCCCCAGCGAGTCCGTGAACGTGCTGAAACTCTTGGTGAGCGAGTACTGCTCCTGGCACATCGACGTCGAGTTGTCGATGACCCACAAGAAGTCGATCTTGACAGGCTCTTCCTGCCCTGTCCCCACCTCGACCGCGAGCGTGAACGACTTCTCGAGCCCCTCGACCGGGGTGTGATTGCACGCCGCAAGCGCGGCCGAAAGGCCAGCCATCGCTGCAAGGTATCGGGGCTCAAATCGCATCACGTAACCTCCAAGTGCACTCTACCCGAGGCGGCCATCCGCTTCAACCGTGGCCTGGGGCGGCGGCGGCGCTCACTTGACCTGGATCTCCTGCGAGGCGGTCGGCTTGCCATCGATTTCGAGGATGTTGAACTCGACGCGACGGTTCTTGTCGTGGGCCTCGGGCGTCTCCCCGGCGTCGAGCGGCCTGTCGGGCCCAAAGCCGACGGCCTCGAGGCGTTCGGGGCCAATGCCGTGCTCGACGAGGTAGCGGACCACGGCCCGCGCGCGGCGGTCGGAGAGGTCGAGGTTGTACTTGCGCTTGCCGACCACGTCGGTGTGCCCTTCGACGCGGACGCGGGTGACCTTGGCGTGCTCGACCAGAATCCTCACGACCTCGTCGAGCAGCGGGAAACTGCGGCTCTGGATGATGTCCTTGTTGAAATCGAAGAAGACCTTCTCGAAGATGGTGATCGCCTTCTCGGTCAGCACGGCGCGGGGGCGGATGTCCGGGCATCCGTCCTCATCCTTGTAGCCATTGACGGTCTCAGGCTCCCGTGGGCACTCGTCACGCCCGACGCACGTGTCCTGCCACCGCTCGGTCGCGTTTGTGTCGCTGACCCAAGGGTCACAAATGCGATCGACATCGTCGTCGGGGTCGGGGCAGCCGTCCGTGTCCTCGTGACCATCCGCATCCTCAGGATCGTTGCGGCAGGCGCCGAAGCCGCTGGCGTCGGGCGTGCCGTCCCGGGTGTCGAGGAGCCCGTCGCGATCGTTGTCGAGATCGGGGCATCCATCCTGGTCCTCGAAGCCATCGCGGTCCTCCGCGTCGTCGCGGCAATCTCCGTACCCCGTTTCGTCACGGGCGCCGTCGTCGACATCGGGCACCCCGTCCCCGTCGTTGTCGAGCTCGGGGCAGCCGTCCGCGTCTGCGTACCCGTCGAAGTCCTCCGGGTCGTCAGGGCATGCGTCAAGGTCGTCGAGGAGCCCGTCCCCGTCGCGATCTCCGGGCTCGGGAGCCTCGACGCGGGTGCGGCGCGGGTTGTAGCCGAACGAGACCACCACCCGGAAGTCGGGCGAGCCGACGCCGGACGAGAGCCCGCCCCCGCCCGCGGCCTGGACGACGAAGTCCTCCGCGAGGGTGACCTTGAAGCCACCGAGGGCCTCGACGGGCATCGAGCGGGCGGCGCTGACAGACACGTCGCTGCCGACTGGGAAGGTCCCGAAGACACTCGCGATGAAGTCGAGCTGGGAGGCGACGAGCGGCAATTCCACGCCGAGGCCCCAGCGCATCACGTCATCGTTCTCGAAGTTCAGCATGTTCCGTTGGTTGCGGGGCTGGTAGGCCACGTTTGCGCTGACCGCGAGCAGGCGATGCGAGAAGTCGGCCACGAGGCGCGGCTCGATGCGCACGAGGCCCTCCGAGTTATAGGACCCTGCGTCGCCCGTCGGAAGGTGGAGCGTCGCGAGCAGCGCCAACCCGAAACCGCCCGTCCGCTCGGCGTCGACCAGACGGAACTTCGGGACAATCCGGACGTCACCCGTCGTGAACGCGGTGAAGTCGCGGCCACCAGCCGTGAGGATCTGCCCGGCCTGCTGATCCAGGACGACGGGCACCACGAAGCCGATATCCATGAAATCGAAGAGCCCGATGCTCGCCCAGAGCTCGGCCTTCAGGACATCGTCGATAATGCGCTGTCGGATGCGGTCCGGATCGTTCTGCGGGACGAGCTGCAGCGGGTCATCCTGGAAGTGGACCGTCAGGCCGACCGTGGGGCGCAGGTGGGCGACGACCTGGCTGCGGGCGACGTTGAGCATGTTCGTGTGCTGCCCGGGCAGGGGCTCGAACTGCTCGACGACGAAGTCGGTGTCGGGAGCCTGCGCCCGAGCAGGCGAGGCGGCGAGCAAGGCGATGTGGGCGGCGGCGAGCGGCGCGAGCAGCGAGCGAAGTTGGCGCATCGGGGCGAGCTCCTGAGCAGGCGGTGCCGTCGATGCCGCAGCACCGTCGGTCAACCGGTGGTGTGTACGTTCTCGCGCGCCTGATGTAAAGACGCGTCGCCCGAGGGCGCGACGCGCACGTCAACGCAGGGTCCGTGAGGTCATCGATGCGATCCGAACCCTTCTCAACGGTTCTCCGCAATATCTGGCGTCCGTTCGCTGGCATCGCGGTGTTGGCGGGGTCCACCGCCTGCGGCAAGCCAGCCTCCACCGCCCCTGACGTCGCAATATCGAAATCGATACCCGAGGCCATGTTGGCCACCGGGTCCGCCGATGTGACCCCGGTTGCAGGACCATCGACGCCCGTGGCGCCGAACCCGAAACCGCCGCTGAAGCTCGCGGAGGGGTGGCGCTCGCTCGATCGGGACGCGGCGGGGCTGGCGCTGTCGTCGGACGGGCGATGGCTCGTGGCGTGCGACCTCGGAGGGCACGTCGCGTATTTCGACCGCCAGCATCCCGACGGAACGCGGTTTGTCTGGGGCGAGTTGGCCAAGGCCGGGCGCGTGCGGGCGGTGGCGTGCGCCGAGGCGGCCCCGACCTGCATCGCCGCCGGTTCGGACGGGCCCGATCACAGTCTCCGAAGGCATGACCTGACCACGCTCGCAGACCGCCCGGTCGTCGCGCTGTCTCCGGTGCTCGTCCCGCCCACAACGGCGGGCGCGACCCAGGCCGACGCCCTTGCGACCGCCCTCTCGGCGGACGGCGTGCGCCAGATCGCGCTGCTCGCGCTGGGCGGAGAGGCGCTCGGCGGGCAGGTCCTGCTGACCTCCGGCCCGACGTTCGAACGCCTTGGAGCCTTCCCGGTCCCGCGCGCCGGCGGAGCCTTGGCGCTCGTCGCTGACGGCGGCGTCGCCGTGTGGGCGAGCCCGGGCGGCGGGCTGTGGCGATTCGACTTCCCCCACCCCGCCGCTGGCACCCCGCCACCGGGCGCAGGGTTCCGGGTGGCCGAGGGGCCGACGCTTTCGCATCTCGCGGCGAGGCGCAACGCCACCGGGGATCTCATCATCCACGGCGCGGAGGGCACCAGCGTTCACGTCTGGGCCCTGCCCGTCAGCGGAGAGCCGCACGGCGACCCGAATGTGGCCCGCCTCCAGGACGCTGGCGTCGAGGGTTCGGGGGCGCCGATCCGCGGGCTGCACCGGGTTGGTGACCACACGGTGGCGGTGACGCGCCCATCTGGCGGCGGGCTTGGCCTTTGGGACGCCGACAATGGGAAGCTGCTGGCGACGCTCGCGACGGACTGCCCGTGCGAGGCCCACGCGCTCTCTGCAGACGGCTCGACGGCCGCGTGCCGGTGCGCGACTGGCGCGTGGGTTCGCCATGGCCCGACGCGCCTCGCATTGTCGGAGGCCCCGGCGATGGCACCGACAATCCCGGCGACGAGCCTCCCCTCGGCGGCCGGAGCGGACGGGGGTTTCGGGCCTTCGGGCGCGGGAGGCGACGCGCACCCCTGAGGAAGCCATCGCGCGTGGTGCTGTGGTGCACGCCGGACGCGTCATGGCAGCAGAGCCTGCCGGGCGGCCCCGGATCGCTTTTCTTGCCCCGGTGGCGAGACCTGGTTCATGCTCGCCCCACGGGCGTCGCGCCGTCCCGCGCGCCCCGACACCGCAAGCGGAGCCCTCCCCATGAGCCTCGAAGCACTCGTCAGCCGGATGACCGAACTCGCTACCCTCGACCCGAGGCGCGCCCTGACCGGCGCGTCAAGCCACCTCTGGCAGGGCGAGGGCCTCGCCGACGGCGAGCTTGCCACGCTCGAGGCGGCCCTCGGTCACCAGATCCCCGCCGACTTTCGCCGCTGGGCGCTCGACCTGGTCGGACTCGG
>SYAK01000562.1 GCA_005788935.1 Pseudomonadota bacterium | reverse complement strand
GGGCCGCGACGACCTCGCCGTAGCTGTCGGGGCCGGGGACGACCGTGACGTGGGCGTGGTTCTTGGCGGCCGCCCGCAGCAGCGCGATGCCGCCGATGTCGATCTCCTCGATGATGGCCGCGTGCGACGCGCCGCCCGCGACGGTCTGCTCGAACGGGTAGAGGCTGACCGCGACGAGGTCGAGGTTGGCGAGCCCGTGGCGGGCGAGGTCCGCGTCGTCCTCGGCTGTCCGGCGCGACAGGATGCCGCCGTGGATGGCGGGGTGCAGTGTCTTGACGCGGCCTCCGAGCAGCTCGGGGAAGCCGGTCAGCGTCTCGACGGCGGCGACGGCGAGGCCGGCTGCGGCGAGGGCCTTGGCCGTGCCGCCCGAGGCGACGAGGTCGTAGCCGCGGGCCACGAGGGCCTCCGCGAAGGGCACGAGGCCGGTCTTGTCATGGACGGAGAGGAGGGCGCGCGGGCGGGTCGACATCGGAGGCTCCTGACGTGGGTGACTCAGCTGACGGCAGCGGGCAGGGCGGCGAGGGCGCGGCGGACGCCCTCGACGATGAGGCGGTGCTCGACCGCGTGGACGGCCGCCTCGAGGGCGTCGAGCGACATGCCCGGGGCGATCGGGACGACCTCGTGCACGAGCACCGGGCCCGCGTCGATCTCGGGCACGACCACGTGGACCATCACGCCGGTGCGGTCCCGCTTGCCCGTCTGCGCCTCGTCCCAGGCGCGTGCGATGGCGTCGACGCCCGGCAACTCCTCCGGGAGCGCAGGGTGCAGGTTGATGACGCGCCCGGGAAAGCGGTCGAGGAAGGACGTCCCGAGGATGCGCATCCAGCCCGCGAGGACCACGAGGTCGGGTGTCATCGCGTCGACCCTGTCTGCGAGCGCCGCGTCCCAGGCGGGGCGGTCGGCCTTCTTCGACGGCAGCGGGATGAAGCTGCCGGGCACGCCGAAGCGCTCGGCGCGTGCGAGGGCGATGGCCGAGGCGTTGTGCGACAGGACGCCGACGACGCGGGCGTCGAGGCGGTCGCTCGCGCCCTCGCGGGTCGCGTCGAGGATGGCCTGCAGGTTCGTGCCCTGACCCGAGGCCAGCACGACGAGTCGTCGGGTGCTCACTTGAACACCATCGCCGAGCCGCCTTCGGGGCGGCCGGCCATCACGCCGACGCGCGTCAGCTCGGGCACGAGGGCCCTGGCGCGGGCCTCGTCCTCGGCGCGCACGATGACGAGCATGCCGGTGCCGAGGTTGAAGACGCGGCGCATCTCGTCGAGCGGGACACGGCCGACCTCCGCGATGAGGCGGAAGAGCGGCGTCCAGGCGAAGTCGTCCATCACCATCTGCAGATCCGGCCCGAAGAGGCGCGGCGGGTTCTCGACGAAGCCGCCGCCGGTGATGTGGACGAGCCCGGTCGGGAACAGGTCTGCGCCCCAGAGCGCTGAGATCTCGGCCAGATACGGCCGGTGCGGGGCGAGCAGCGCGTCGCCGAGCGTCGTGCCGAGCTCGGGGACGTGGGCCATGAGATCCCAGCCCTCGAAGACCTTGCGGGCGAGCGAGAAGCCGTTCGTGTGCAGCCCGCTCGAGGCGAGGCCGAGCTCGACGTCGCCGGCCTGAATCTTCGCGCCGTCGATGATGCGCGACTTCTCGACGACGCCGACGATCGTGCCCGCGAGGTCGACCTCGCCCTCGCGATAGACGCCGGGCATCTCAGCCGTCTCCCCGCCGAGCAGCGCCACGCCGTGCGCGCGGCAGGCCCCCGCGAGGCCGTTGACGACGGTCGCGATGCGCTGCGGGTCGAGCCGGGCCGAGGCCACATAGTCGAGAAAGAACAGCGGCCTGGCGCCCCTCACGAGGATGTCGTTGATGGAGTGGTGGACGAGATCGACGCCGATCGTGTCCCACCGGTCGAGCGCGCGCGCCACCATCGTCTTCGTGCCGACGCCGTCGGTCGAGGCGACCAGCACCGGCTCGCGCAGGTTCGCGAAGGCCGCCGCGTCGAAGAGCCCGCCGAAGGTCCCGAGCTTCGAGAGCACGAAGCGGTTGAAGGTCGACTCGACGGCCGCCTTCATGCCACGGACGGCTGCATTGCCGGCCTCGATGTTGACGCCGGCCTTGGCGTAGGCGCTGCCGTGGGCCTCCGCGGCCTTGAGTCCACTGACGCCGATGTCCGTTCGGTATTGCATGCCGTCAAACCCCACCTGAGACATAGCGCGATACGCGCGGTCGCGCGCCGCTCCGAGCGTCGCGTCGCGGGCTGTCACCGTGAGCACGCGCCCGCCCGTGGCGAGCAGGCCGTCGGGCGCGCGCTCGACGCCCGCGGCGAAGACGGCCACGTGCGGGTCGTCTTGAATGGCCACGGTGCCGAGCTTCGTGCCCGGCCGGACCTTGTCGGGGTAACCCGGGGCGGCGAGCACGACGCCGATGACCGCGTCCTTGCTGACGCGGGCCGGGACCGTGTCGAGGCGCCCGTCGATGGCCGCCTCGAACAGCGTCACGAGATCGCTCTCGAGGACGTGCATCAGCGCCTGCGTCTCGGGGTCGCCGAAGCGCGCGTTGAACTCGAGGACGCGCAAGCCCTCGGGTGTCCGCATGATGCCCGCGTAGAGGCACCCAACGAAGCGCCGACCCTCGGCCCGCATCCCGGCAAGCGTCGGCGCGAAGACGGTCGCGCGGACCGCCACGACGAAGG
>SYAK01000058.1 GCA_005788935.1 Pseudomonadota bacterium | reverse complement strand
GCGAGCGCTGGGGCCTTCGGATCGGCCGCAGCGCCGGGCGGGCGCCAGGTGAGGCGGATGAGGCAGGGCGGGACGGCGGACGCGGCGCCGACTGCGAGGATGAGGTTCATGCCGCGGGCGCGGAGGGTCTCGGCATCGAGGACCTCGACCTCGAGGCCGCCCTCAGCCGCGAGGGCCTTGGCCGACTCGGCGAGGGTGGCCGGGTTGACGGAAGCGGGCGGCCCGTTGACGAGGTCGCGCGCGAAGCTCACGGCGGCGGCCTCGTAGGCGGCAGCGGTCACGGCCGCCGAGGCTCCGTCGGGCGATGCGGTGAGGCCGAGGAGCTCTGCGGCGACGACGGCGCGCGGCTCGACGTCGACGGTGCGCCACGCGTCATAGCGGTAGGCCCCCAGATGAGCGCCGAGCGCGGCGAACCGCCACGCAGCGACGTCCTGACACTCCGCGGGCAGCACGAAGGCGAGGCTGGGCAGGCGACGCCGCTCGGCTTCCTCGACCGCCTGCGCGGCGAGGGCGCGGAGGCCCTGCGGCTCGAGCTCGGCGAGCTTGCCAGCCCCGAGGGCGAGGACGCGCCCGACGGCCTCGTCGTGGACGAGGATGGCCTGGCCGCTCTTCCCCTTGAAACCCTCTTCCCGCGCGAGCTTGCCAAGGCGGCCGCCGAGGCGCGCGTCAAGGGCCGCGAAGACTGCGCCGAAGTCTGGCGCGTCCGAGATGGCCGGGACCGCGACGAGGGGGGACTGGATGGCGCTGAGCGCTTGCGCGCCGACGGTGACGTTCACGGGCCGACTCCTCTCCGACGGGGGGCACGAGGCGGTCGCGGAGGGCGGCCGCGTCGGACCGTTGATTCTTTCCACAGGTCCACCCCCGCGCGCAAGGGCGACGTGCCGAGCACGGCCGAGCACGGCTGCGCGTTGGCGGGTGCCCCTTGACGGGAGACCGGCTTTGCAGGCATCCAGCGGGCATGACCGAAGCCCGCCCTCCCCTGCCTCCAGTCGCTGACCGCCCGATCATCGTCCAGAAGTACGGCGGCAGTTCGCTCGCGAACCCCGAGAAGGTCCAGGCCGTCGCGCAGCGCATCGCGGCGACCGTGGCGGACGGGTTCCGCGTGGTGGCGGTCGTCTCGGCCATGGGCAAGACGACCGACGGGCTCATCGCGCAAGCCCGCGCGCTCTCGCCAAACCCGGTGCCGCGCGAGCTCGACATGCTGCTGTCGACGGGGGAGCGGGTCTCGACCGCCCTGCTCGGCATCGCGCTCGACGCGATCGGGCACGACGCGGTGTCGCTGACCGGGTCCCAGGCCGGCATCATCACCAACACGCGGCACAACCGGGCGCGCATCGTGGAGGTGCGGCCGTTCCGCGTGCTCGACCTCCTCGATGAGGGCAAGATCGTCATCATCGCGGGCTACCAGGGCGTCTCGTACACGCGCGAGATCACGACCCTCGGGCGCGGCGGAACCGACACGACCGCGGTCGCCATCGCGGCGGCCATCGACGCGCAATATTGCGAAATCTGCAGCGACGTGGACGGCGTCTACACCGCCGATCCGCGGCTCGCACCAGACGCGACGCGCCTCGAGAGTCTGTCGCACGAGGCCATGATCGCCCTCGCCCGCGAAGGGTCGAAGGTGTTGAACCAGGACTGCGTCGAGCACGCGTCGCGGGCGGGCGTCGCGATCTACGCCAAGGCGACCTTCAAGCCGCGCGACGACGCGGGGACCGTCGTCCGGACGAACCCTGCGCCGTCCCCCGCCATTCTGACGGCCATCGCACACCGCGACCGCGTGCTCGAGGTGCGCGGGGCGCCAGGGAGCGCGATCGCCGGGCTGTACGCCGCGCTCGTCAGCGCCAATGCAATGCCCCACGCGATGGATGCCCGTCCCGGGATGCCGGTCCACGCCCTCATCCCGCCCGAGAACGTCCATCAGCGCAGCGTGCTCGACGCGGCCCTCGCGAGCGCACTCCCGCTCGGCTACACGCTGCGCGACGACCGCGGGACGGTGACCCTTGTGGGGCCTGGCCTCGGCGAGGCGCCGGAGATCCTGACGCGGGCGCTCGCCATCGCGACCGCGGTCGGGGGCCAGGACGTGGACATCGACCTCGGCGGACTCCACCTGCGGGTGGCGTTGCCGTCCGACCGGGTCGGCGCGCTTGTCGGGGCCTTCCACAAGGCGTTCTTCACGCCCGGAGCCGCCTGAGGCGACAGACCGCCGGATGGCTGAGGATGCCTCTCCGATGCGGTCGGGCTGGCTCCTGGCACGGGGGTCGGATAGACTCGGGTCATGTGGCAGCGCTCCATCTGTTCCGCCGCGATTGCGGTGCTCATCCTCGCGGCTGGCTGTAGCGACAGCGTCAGCGGCGGGCCAGCCGACCCTCCTGCAGGGCTCGACGCCGCGACCCCAGCCGACCTCGGCGACAGCAGCAACGGCTCGCCCGAGCTGACACGGATCGGAGACCGGGTCGTGCCAATCGGCCGCGCGCTCGTCATCACGGCGACCGCGGTCGATCCGGACGGTGACAGCCTGAGCTTCGCGCTGTACGGAACGCTTCCGGAGGGCGCGCGCTTCGACAAGTCGACGCAGCGCTTCGAATGGACACCCACAGAGGCTGGCGCGACGGTGCACCTGACCTTCGTCGTGACCGATGGGCAGGCCTACGACCGGGAGACCATCCGCGTGACCGTGGTCGACGGGGCGTCGGTCAACCCGCCCGCCTTCGGCCCGGTCGGCGACCGCACGATCGCGGTGGACGCCCCGTTCGAGCTGCGCCTCGAGGCCACGGACCCCGACGGCGACGCGGTGCGCTTCGGCCACGAGGAGGGACTTCCCGAGGGCGCAACGCTCGAGGCCGAGACGGGACGCTTCGCGTGGCAACCGACCACAGCCCAGGCTGGCACGCGGACGGACCTCACGTTCACGGCGACAGACGGGCTCGAGACGGTGAGCCAGGCGATCCGGCTGGTGGTAGACGACGGCAACCCGGGGCTCGCGCGGCCGCCAGCCTTCACGATGTCGAAGTCGGCGCGGGCGGCACCCGGGGTCCTGCTCGAGCTGCCGATCGCCGCGGGTGACCCGAACGGCGACCCGCTGAGCTACGCCTTCGCGCGCCCGGCCCCAAGCGGCGCGACGCTCGGCGGGGGCGTCGTGCGATGGACGCCGACAGAGGCGGACGCCGGGCGCGCGGTGCCGCTTGTGCTCGCGGCGTCCGACGGGACCTTCTCGGCCGTCCACGTGGTGACCGTGGCGGTCGAGCGCCCAGCGTCGGGCGCCTGCGAGGCGGACCCGAACGAGCCGAACGACGCGGTGGCGACAGCGACGCCGATCCCGCCCGGCGGTGGCTCGGGCTTCATCTGCGATGCGGGCGCCCAGTTCGATATCGACTACTGGCAACTCGATGCGGACGAGGGCCAGGAGATTGCCCTCGCGTTGACCTTCGACGGGGACCGCGCCGACCTCGACCTGTACTTGCTGGCCCCCGACGGCGACGAGCTCGCGAAGAGCCTGACGAGCGGCGGACGCGAGGAGCTGCGCGTCACGGCGCCGATGCGCGGGACCTACGCCGTGGTCGTCATTGGCTACAGCGAGACCCCGCTCGCGGCGGCCTACCAGCTGGCTGGCGAGGCGCTGGCTGCGGCCTGCGTCGAGGACGCCTGGTCGGGCAATCACGCGCCCGAGACCGCCGCCCCGCTGTCCTCGGAGGCGAGCGACAGCAAGCTGCAGCTGTGTGCCGGACGGGCCGACTTCTGGACCATCGATGCGACCTGCGGCGCGAGGATCGAGGCGCTGCTCGCGATCGACGGCGGCGCCGACCTCGACCTCTACATCTACGACAGCGTCGATGGTAGCGGTCCCTCGGGGACGGAGCCCGTTGAGGCGAGCCTCGGAGACACCGCGCTCGAGGAGGTCGTCATCCCGGCGGCCACGCGGAGCGGGACGCACCTCGTCGAAGTCGGAAGTTACCCGAACAACACGCTGTCGGCTGGCTATGAGCTCATCGTGACGTCGAGCGGTCGCTGCGAGGATGATGCGCTCGGCAACGACAGCCGGGGCCGCGCGCGGACGCTCGGCGGAAGCGGGCTGCGTGGTGTCGTCTGCTGTGGCGAGGACTGGTTCAAGGTCGAGCTCGCGGCGGGCGATGAGGCGCTCGTGGCGGTCGTACCGTCGGGTGGACGGGTCGGCATGACGGCCCTGCGCCCTGATGGGGTGACGGCCCTCGACGCCGAACCCGCGGCGACGGGAGAGCGGGTCGTGGTGATTTCAGCCACCTCGACAGGCACCTATTACGTACGGGTCGCTGGCGACGTACGCGCGTCCTACGCCATCACCGTCGAAATCTTCTGACACGGCTGGCGCATGCGCCGCCCGAACCGTCGTGGCGGGCCAGCTGCCCGCAGTGGCCGACGGACCGCGCTCAACGCGGCCTCCGCCCCTTTCCATTTCCCGCGGGGCGGCTAAGCTGGCGTCGCACCGAAACCCCGGGGGCCCGCAGCCCCCACCCTGCCCGCTGGAGACGCCCCGTGTCGAACGAAGCCACCCCGACGCCTGACGAAGCCCCGATCCTCGACCACGGGCACGGTGACTCCAAGTACCTCGTGCGCTCGCCCTGGACGACGAGCTTCGCGCACATGGGCGAGGTCTATCTCTACCACGATCTCTACGGCTACATCATCAAGATGAGCCCGGACATTCTTGATTTCCTGAACCTTTTTCGAACGGCAACGAAGCCGGACGACGTGTGCCGAACGCACGCCAACGCCTTTGGCGACCAGACGCCAGAGGCCTTCGTCGGGGTGTTCCTGCAGTTCGGATGCCTCGTGAAGCCAAACCACGACCAGCGCCAGGACCTCGGCGACATGATGCCGGTCCATGGCCGCTGGAACGTCTGGAAGCGGGAGTCCGACGGGGGGCTGACGCTCCACACGGCCTGGGGGGACGCGGCTCCGGCGAAGGTCTGGCTGTCGCCACGCGAGGTCGGGCTGTGGAACCGCATGGACGGCGAGCGCCCACTGCGCGTGATCGCGCGCGACGCGGGCGTCCCGCTTGCGGAGGCGGCGGACCTCGTGGCGCGCCTCGCGCACCACACGGTTCAGGCGATCAAGCTGTCCGCGCTCCCGCTGTCGGCCTACAAGAACCGCCCGGCGCTGAAGCCGCCGTATCTGACCTCGACGATGCCCTACGCGCGCTTCGAGCCTGGCGAGACGCCGCTGCCCAAGGGGATGGACGGGTACTTCTCGCCTGAAGGCTACTACCGGAGCGAGGTCAGCGACGCGGACGAGCAGTTCGATCATCAGGAGACGACGCTGTCGCACCTGCTGCGCTACCCGCACCCGGCGCTGCACGGCCAGACCTACGGCGGGGCGCTGGTGGCAGCCCTCATCGCCCGCGGGGCGGTGCCCGAGGGGCAGGTCAAGGTGCTCGAGATCGGCGGTGGCCTCGGCTTCATGGCCCGCGCCGTCATCGAGGCGCTGCAGGGGGCGGGCCGGACCGTCGACTACCACATCCTCGAGCTCGCCCCGACGCTCGCGAAGGCACAGGCCGAGCGGCTGCGAGGGCTCGCGTTCACGCACCACGCTGGCGACGTCGTCGCGGACGCCATCCCGGAGGCGGGCTTCGACCTCGTGCTGTCAAACGAGATGATCGGCGATCTCATGGCTGTGCAGCTCGAGAAGGCCCGCTTCGGCCTCGACGCGGAGGAGCCCGACGACGCCGTCTTCGAGCGCGCCCTCGACGAGGCGGGCGAGGCGGGCGCCCTCCTCCGCAAGTACCAGGTCCCGATCGGCGACGCACCCGAGACCTTCTACCTGAACATCGGCGCATGGCGCATGATCGAGAAGGTCTTTGACGTCATGAAGCCCGGCGCCACCGCCTTCATCACCGAGTTCGGCGAGATGGGACGCTTTCCGTTGCTGTCGACCCACCTCGACCACCCCGAGCTGTCGATCCACTTCGGGCACGCGACGCTCGTGGCGCGGCAGGTCGGCTTCGAGACGGACTTTGCCTTCGTCATCGACTTCATGAATTTCCGGCGCGATCTCGCGGGGCTCGCGACGACACGCAGCTACTTCCGGGCGCTGTCGAACCTGTGCGCCGAGCACGGCGTCACGCTCGAGAAGATCGGCTACACGCGAGAGATGTTCGACGCGGTGCTCGACGGGAAGCTGTCGCTCGCCGACATCGGGGACATCCAGTTCGATCGCCTCGAGGATCGCCTGATGGGGCTCGTGCCGCACGAGTTCAAGGCGCTCGTCCTGAAGAAGCCGGTCGAGCTCGAGGCCTGAACGGTGCGGTGGCGGACGGCGTCACGACACCCGCCCCGAGCTCGCGCCGACGCTTCCACGGTGCTAGCCTCCTTCCCGATGGCGGAGGTCCCCGAACATCCCGACAAGCGCGCATCCAGTGGACGGATTCGCGTACGTCGTTTCGCGGGCGGGGCCGCCTTCCAGGCCCAGCTCGAGCAGCCGTTGCGCGTGGCCCACCTCACCGATCTCCACGTCGGGCTCGTGACGCCGATGAAGGCGCAGCTCGAGGCGGTCGCGCTGACCAACGCCGAACAGCCAGATCTGGTTGTCATCACAGGCGATTTCGTATGTCACAGTCACGCCTGGCTCGAGGACCTGACGGCCGTTATCCGCGCCTTCGAGGCCCCCGTGCTCGCGGTGCTCGGCAACCACGACCACTGGGCTGGCGCGACCGGTGTCCGACAGGCGCTGTTGCGAGGCGGCGCCGAGGTGCTCGACAACCGCAACACGACCCTGCGGCTTCGCGGGCAAGCATTGCAGGTCGTGGGCCTCGACGACGCCTACACCGGACACGCCGACCGGACGCAGGCGTTGCGCGGTCTGAACCCACGGCTGCCAGTGCTTGGCCTGTCCCACATCGCCGAGGAGGCGGACGGGCTCTGGGCGAGTGGTGTGCCGCTCGTACTGTCGGGTCACACCCACGCGGGTCAGCTGACGATCGCGCGCCTGAACGAGCTGCTGCTCGGGCGATTCTTCGGTCACCGCTACATCCACGGCCTCTACGGCACCCGCGGGCACGCGACACCCGCGGTGGACGCAGCCCATGGCGCGGTTTACGTCGGCGCGGGCATCGGAGCGGCCGTGATGCCGATGCGGCTCGGTGAGCGGGCGCAGCGCGAGCTGACGATCTTTGCCCTCGGCGCGAGCCCGGACCTCACCGCCGAGCACCACGGCGAACAGGCGCCGCATCGGCCAAGGCCCGACCTCGACGAGGCGGCGGCGCGTGAGATGGCGCAGCTGCGCTTCCAGCGGCGCCATCTGCGTCGCTTCCGCGCGCCACGGACCGACTGAACGAGCGCTCATTCAGTGTCGACCTCGCCGCCGCGCGTCGTCCGGGTTGACAGCACGCCTTCCGCATCCCACGCGATCGAGGCGGCCCCACTCTCGCCCGTCACCAGGGTCGGCAGACCACGCATCCGCAGCTGGGCGAGGACGGCGGGGCTCGGAGGACGGGACGGCTCTCCGGGGAGACCGCTGACGACCGCGAGCTGTGGTGCGACCGCGTCGAGGAACGGGCCGGTCGAGGAGGTCTTGCTGCCGTGGTGGGCGACCTTCAGGACGTCGCTCCGCAGGCGGTCCCCGAGGCGTTCGACGAGCGTGGACTCGGCGTCGGCCTCGATGTCGCCGGTCAGCAGGATGCTCCGGCCCGCCCACGCGAGGCGCATCACGAGCGAGGCGTCATTCGAGGCGAACGCGCACCGCCCATCGGGGTAGCGGCTCTCGTCGGGTGGCCACAGGATGTCGAGTCGGACGTCGCCCCAGGCCAGCGATGGCTGGGCCGCCACAGCGCGGGAAGCGCCGCCACGCGAAGCGACGACCGCACGCAAGGCCCGGCCAGGGCGGCTGTCCCACGCGCACGGTGGCAACCAGAGCTCGGAGACGGGCACCCGCTCGGCGAGCGCCGCGGCCCCGCCGATGTGGTCAAGGTCGGCGTGGGTGATGACGAGGAGGTCGAGGCGGGCGATCCCGAGGGCCGCGAGGGCGGGGACGACCGTCCGCTCTGCCAGGTCCCGGGAGGCCGCGTCCGAGAACGATCCGCCCGCGTCGACGAGCATGGCGCCCCCGTCGGGCAGGCGGATGGCGATTGCGTCGCCATGCCCGACGTCGAGCACGTCGACCCGAAACGCGCGGGCCGACGGTGCGCCGAGGTCGACGGTCCACCAGGCGACCACGAGCAACAGCGCGGCCGTCCCGAGGTACCTGCGCGAAGCCGCGACGCGCGTCGTGATGCGTGTGGTATCCACATGGAAGAGCGCGAGCACCGCCACGGACCAGCCTAACCACGCCGGCCACGCGGGCGCGTGCTGGGAGCCGATGAGGCAGCCGCAATGGAGGATGAAGGTCTCGAAGCTGACCGTCAGCAGGGCCGTGACAGGCGCGAGCAGCTCGCCGAGCGGCGGCACGATGACGGCCACCGCGAGTTGCAGCAGCCCCGCTGGGTAGACGAGGAGGCCCATCCAGGGGATCGCGACGATGTTGACCCACAGGCCATGCAACGAGGCCTGCCCGAACCACGCGAGCGAGATCGGAGCGGTCGCGAGGAAGGTGAAGAGGTCGCAGACGATGAGCCCCGCAAGCGCGACCGCGAGGTCCGCGATGCGAGGGCTGGGCAGGTGGGGTGAGGTCCGCAGCCAGGTGGCGACGGCGCGGGCGGCGGGCGCCGAGACGATGAGCCCGCCCGTCGCTGCGAGGGAGAGCTGGAAGCCCGCGCGGGCGAGGGCCGCTGGATCGAGACTAAGCGCCACGAGGACACAGAGGCCGAGGGTCCGGGGCGCACGCACCTCGTAACAGAGGCAGAGGCCGCCGAGACTCAGGGTGAGCGCCACGAGCGCCCGGTCCGAGGCGTCGGATGGCAGGATCACAGCGGCGTAGGCGAGGGTCGCCGCCACCGCGAGCCAGCCAGCGAGGCGGGATGGTGCGGGATGGTGACGGCGCAGGCGGACGAGCAGGAAGCGGGCGCAGGCGAAGGCGCCGAGACCGAAGATCGCGAGGTTCATGCCGGAGATCGCGAGCAGGTGGGCGGTGCCGGTGTCCGCCCACGCGTGACGGGCCTCGGGCGTGAGGGCCCGACGGTCACCGAGGATGAGCGCCACCTGCAGCGCCCCAGCGCGGGCCTCCATCGGGTCGTCGGAGGCGAGACGGCTCGCGAGGAAGGTCGCGACCACGCGGGACAGCGGCGCCGTGAGGTCCGGGGCGGGCGTCAGCGCGTCGAGGGCCCGGGCATGGACCGCCGTGGCGGCGGCGGGCTCGGGGGGTAATCCTGACGGATTGTCAGTTATCCGGCGCGAGCGCAGCTCGACGGTCGCACGCACCATGTCTCCCGCAGTGACCTGCGAGGGGGCGTCGAAGCGGTCGCGGATGACCGTGAGATGCGGGGGGCCATCGCAGGCGGGCGGATCGAGCGGGCGGTCGCCGACCCGGGTCAGGCAGGGCGCGTCGAGGACCACGCGATCGCCCTCGTCGACCCGCAGGAAGCCCGTCAGGGTCGCGCCCCCGCGGTGATGCCACGGCGCGGGTGCATCGGGCGTTGCGAGGCGAAGCGAGGCCCAGAGGGCGCCCAAGGCGAGACCGAGGCCCACGTCGCGCAGGAGGTCTCCGCGCGGAGGTGGCCGCCAGAGGCCTGCCACGCCGACCACGAGCCCGATGACCGCCGTCAACACCCTCAACCACGGCCAGCCCTCCGCGGGCTCCCCGCGCCAGGTCGCCATAAGGACGAACAGACCTTGAATCGACGCCGCGACAGCCCAGCCTCTGAACATGTCCCCTCCGTGGTGACGCTCGAACCCCAACCTCCCCATGCCGGGCTGGGGGCATTTCGCGCGTGGCGCACGGCGATTTTTTCCGGAACCGCGTCCGAATTCCCGGCGCCCCGTTTGCTTTGACGAACCGTCAAGCTTTTTGAAGATCGGTATTCACGAATGATTTCCGAATTTTTGATTGCCATCACGCGGTGTACTTTGACGTTTCGGCGATGAACCCCCGATTCGGGAGCCTGGGCGGTCGCGGCCCAGCGCGGACGCGAGCGCGCGGCCGAGCACCGAGGAGGGGATGTCCGGTTCTGGGCGAGGCTTTTTCCTGACGTTTCGTCGTATTTGCCTGGCGCGTGGGTCGGCCGCGCCCCGCCTCGAAACGCGACCAGCCCTTGATCGGACGTCTCGTCGGGTATCAGAGGCCGCCTCTGCGGACGTTTCCCGACATTTCGTCAATCTGACGTCTGTAGCCTGTCGGATGGGCCGTCGGAGGCCCTCCGCGCCATATCCTGACGTTTCGTCAATCCATTAGGACGACGCGGCGGCACGCGCGGCCGACGGCTCGCGCGCATCGCCCGTGGGCTTCTTCCTGCGACTGTGGCAAGGTTAGGCGATGTGTGGCCTCGTCGGATGGATCACGACCGCTGCGGCGGCCGACAGCGAACAGGACGCCGAACGCCTGAGGCGCGCGTTGACCGCGCTGAAGCACCGCGGCCCGGATGGCGAGGGCGCTGTCTCGTGGCAGGGGGATGGCATGCGCGGCCTGCTTGGCCACGTCCGACTCGCCATCGTCGACCTGAGCCCGGCTGGGGCGCAGCCGATGTCGCTCGCGTCGGCGTCGGATGCCGTCCGGGCGAATCGCGCGCCGACCGGAGCGCCCGAGGTGGGCGACGACCAAGCACATCATATTGTTTTCAATGGTGAAATCTATAACTTTCGAACCCTGCGGGCCGCCCTCGTGGCCGATGGCGTGGCCGCCGAGACACTCCCCGACGGCGACACCGCCGTCCTCCTGACGATGCTCGCACGCTTCGGGGTCGCCGCCACGCTTCCGAAGCTCGTCGGCATCTTCGCCTTCGCCTACTGGGACGGCCCTCGGGGAGCGCTGACGCTGGCGCGAGACCATCTCGGGGTGAAGCCGCTCTACGTGCAAACCACCGATCAGGCCGTGGCGTTCGGGTCCGAGGTGCGGGGGCTGGTCGCGGCCGACCTGGCCGGACCGCGCGTCACGACCGCCGAAGCCGTCACGAACTGGGCGCGGACCACGGCATGCGAGGACCCCGCGACCCTGTTGCCCGAGGTGCGACAGCTGCTGCCCGGCCACACGCTGACGTGGCGACCAGGCGGTGGGCGCGCCCCTGTGATCGCACGCTGGTGGGCGCCCCAAAAGGCCCGCGTCCCCACACCAGGCTCCCCGGAGGCCGCCGCCGCGTATATCGCGCCGATCCTCGACACGGCGGTGCGTGACCAGCTCGTGGCTGACGTGCCAGTCGCGGTGTTCCTCTCGGGCGGGGTCGACTCTGCGGCGATTGCGGCTGTGGCGGCGCGGCATGCCCGCGGGACGCTCGAGGCCGTGACGCTCGCCTTCGGTGCGACGGGCTACGACGAGGACGCCCGTGCGGCCGCTGTGGCGCGCCACCTCGGGCTGCGGCACCATGTGGTCCCGATCACCGAAGCCGAGGCGCTCGCGGCGGTTCCGGAGGCCTTCGCGGCTGCCGACCTGCCATCACACGACGGCATCAACACCTGGCTCGTCTCGCGGGCCGCCCGCGGGCTCGGGCTCAAGGTGTGTCTCGCCGGGACAGGCGGCGATGAACTCTTCCTCGGCTACCCGCACGCCCATCGACTGCGGCCGTTGCTCGCAGCCTCGCGCGCAGGGCAGTGGCTTCCGCTGGCCTTGCGGACGCAGACGGCGGCGACCCTGACGCGCGCCTGCGAACAGCGCGGGGGGGCGCTGCGACGACTCTGTCGGCTCGCGGGGTTGCTCGAGGTCGCGGGGTCCCCGGAGGCGTACGCCCAGCTCGTCCGCGAGGTCTTCGGTGGCGCGGAGATCGCGGCGCTGACCGGCCTCCAGGCGACACCCAAGGCCGTCGACACGCCCGCTCCGGACGCCACGATCGACGACGCCGGGCGCCTCACCTTGGCCGAGCTGGCGGGCTACCTGCGCAACACCCAGCTGCGCGACATTGACGCGATGTCGATGGCCCACGGGCTCGAGGTGCGGGTGCCGCTCCTCGATCATCGCCTCGTGGCCGCGATGCTCGCGTTGCCCGCGCGCCTGAAGGGGCCGACCGGGCACGGCCCGAGGTGGCTCAACAAGGCGCTGCTCGTCGCGGCGGCGGGGCTCCCGGCCCCCTTGCTGCGCGCCCCGAAACGCGGCTTCACCCTGCCTTGGGAGCTGTGGCTGCGTGGGCAGCTCCGGCCCTTCGCCGAGGACGCGCTCTTTGGCGAGGCCCCTGAACTTCCGCTGCGCGCGGAGGCCATCGAGGCGCTGTGGGCGGCCTTTCAGGCCCGCCCCGAGCGGCACCTGACGACGCGCGTGCTCGGGCTCATGGCGCTCCGTCTGTGGGCGCGGCGGACGCTGACCTGACACTCCGACGAGGAATATCCCGATGACCGACACCCGAGCGCCCCGCCGTCGCGTACCCACCGCCGTCATCGGCCTGACAGGCGGTATCGCCTGCGGCAAGTCCACGGTCGCCGCGCGCCTCCGCGCGCGTGGCGCGCACATCATCGAT
>SYAK01000561.1 GCA_005788935.1 Pseudomonadota bacterium | reverse complement strand
TGCGACCCGCCGGCCAGCCCGCGCGAGCGGCGCCACCGGGACCCCGCCCGCCAGGCCGCCGCCGAGGTGGCGTGCGAGCCCCGAGACGAGGCCCGCCCCGGGCGCGCCGAGCGTCGCCGGGGGCGCGGCAGAGAGCGGCGTACAGATCGTCACGATGGCCGCGAGGTCACGGCTGCCGCCGTCCGGTGCCATCCCCGCCGTCAGCAGGGCGAGCAGCCCGCCGAGGCTGTGCCCGACGACGGCGACTCGCGTGGCTCCGGTCGCCTCCCGGACAGCGGCGAGGAGGGCTGGCACGTCCTCAGCAAGCTTCGCCTGCGGAGCCATCCGGGCGGGCCCCGAGGTCGGCGGACTGGACGAGCGGGCCCCGCGGAGCTCGCCGAGCCAGACGTCCCAGCCCGCGTCGGCGAGGCGGGCTGGAAGCCCCGCGTCCGGCCTCAGGCCAAAGGTGAAGCGGTTGGCTCCCAGGCCCGGCAGCAGCAGGACGGGGGGCCGCCTGTCGCCCACGGCACGCTGCGTGTCAGCCTCCCGCCGGAAGAGCCCGAGCGCGTGACCATCGGCGGTCGCGACGGGGCGGCGGCGGTAGGGGAGGGGCACGCGCGTCTCAGAGGTGGAGGCGTTTCAGCAGGTCGCGCATGACGACTCCCCACGCGCGCAGCTGGCCGCCGTAGATGTGGCGCAGCGCCGAGTTGTCCGCGTTCGTGCGCGCCCCGATGAGCTTGAGCGCCCGCCGCGCCCGCTTGAACACGAGCGGCGTCGGCCTCGCCTGCCGCATCACCCAGCGCCGCAGCTGAGGCGGCAACTCGGGCGGTTGCCCCTTGCCGCCTCGCAGGGCCGCGATGATCTCCGCGGCGGCGAGCGCGCGTTGCCCCACGTCGGCGTCGATGAAGTCGTCCGCGTCAAGCTCGAGCGCGTCGAGCACGCTCTCCATCTCCCCGCCCGCGATGATCGCGACCGCGAAGGCCTGCGCGACGTCGTTGTCGAATGGCTTCAGTCCCCAGTGCTTCACGGGGGGCGATGAACCCCAAAACGCGCCGCGCGTCCAGACTTCCGTCGCCTTTCCCACTTCGGAACCGACCAAGTCGTTGCAGCGCAAGCGTTCCGGGACGCAGCGCTGACCCCCGCCCCGCGGGCGGCGCAGGTCGAGGTCGCGATCGGGCGGCGATCCTCGGCCCGTGTCGGCGCGCGGTGTGTCCGCCGCATTTGACATCGCGCCTCCAGCCCACGATAATGCGCGACGTTCGGCGGGTCGCCAGAGGCGCGACTCCGTTTGAATGCAGCCAGCTCCGGCCGCGTCCCGAATCCGTCACGCTCGCGCCGTCAAGGCCCAGCCGGTCGGTTCCCACTCGATACACCATTTGTTCCAAGGAGTTCGTCTCATGCGCCGCATCATCCTCCCGCTCGCCCTGACTGGTCTCGTCACCTCCGCCCCTGGCTGCGACGTCGAAGATCCGCTCGCGGACCTCGGCGGCTCCGACACGTCGACGGGCGGCACCGACACGTCGACGGGCGGCACCGACACGTCGACGGGCGGCACCGACACGTCGACGGGCGGCACCGACACGGTGATCCCGGTCGAGACCGAGTTCTTCGCGATCGTCGTCGATGACTCGGCCGAGTTCGCGACGCACCGCCCCGCGGGCCAGGACCCGTGCGCGACAAGCTCGGCGGGCGCCCACGGCGCTGACGTTGACGCGGTCGAGCTGCGCGACGAGACGGGTGGCAGCCTCGGCTACTACGACTCGGTCCGCCTCGAGATCGGCGCGGCCTGCGAGAACAACGACCGCTTCGACCCGGTCGCTGACGTCTACCGCGACGCCGCAGAGGCCAAGGGCGCGCCCGATGGCACGCTGACCGAGAACTTCGTCTCGCTCGGCGGCGGCTACATCATCGGCGAGTTCACGGACGCGCCGGTCATCATGCCGGGCTACACCGTGGTGGTCTACGAGGTCGGCGCCGATGTCGGTGGTCAGGACGAGGGCTTCTCGGTCTATGTCGCCGAGGACCTCTCCTGCGGCCAGAACGGCGGCGACCGCACGGCGTGCCAGGTCAAGATCGGCTCGGGCGACGGCCAGGCCACGCTGACGGACATCTCGGGCTTCTGAGACGACCCCGTTACCCCGTCTCCCACGATGGCAGCCCGAGGATCTCGGTGCTGCCAGTCCGGGACGAAACGCCCTGCAGACGCGGGGCGTTTTCTTTGGCGCTTCAGTCGCCGCGGCCGTCGTCGCAGGGGGCGGGGTGGTCGAGCAGGGCGAGCCCACGCAGGGCCTCGGGATGGCCGGGCTCGCGCGCAAGGACGGCGTCGAAGAGGGCGCGGGCCTGCTCGGGCTGACGCTCCGCCACGGCGCGCCAGCCAGCCTTCAGGTGCCGCTCGAGGGTCAGCTCCGGGTCTGGCTCGCAGCGCGGCGGGCCGGCGGGAGTCTCGTCCTCGCCAAGCCCGAGCGGGCCGCAGGCGGTCGCGCCGAGGAGCAGGGCGGCGAGGGTGGGAAACCTAGGCATCGGCGCCTCCGAGCCACAGGCCCATCGGGATGAGGTCCTCGTGCCCGTCGTCAGCCGCGGGCGGCGCGTCGAGCGGGCCGACGCGGACGTAGCGGGCGAGTCGACCCTCACGGACGAAGCCGTGGCGCTCGTAGAGGCGGATCGCCTCCGTGTTCGAGGCCATGACTGACAGCGAGAGGCGCAGCAGCGACGCGTCGGCGCGGGCCCGCGCGAGGGCCTCGCCTAGCAGCGTCGTCCCGACGCCGGTGCGCCACGCTGCGCGGATGACGCTCATTGACAGCTCGGCGGCGTGGGCGAGGCGTCGGACGAGGCCGCCCGCGAGCGTCAGGGTCCCGACCACGTGCGCGCGCCGCCCAGGTCCGGGCCGCTCGGCGATGAGGGCGAGGGAGCCCGGTGAGGTGCCGTAGCGCGTCAGCATGCGCTCAAGCTCGGTGACAGACGGCAGCGGATCCTCCGCGGTCTGGAGCAGCCACGGGGTCTCGGTGACGACGCGCGCGAGGTGCGCCCGCCACGCCACCGCGTCGCCAGGCAGGGCGTCACGGACGACCAGGGGCAGGGCGGCCTCGCACGCGGCGGTCATCAGGCGCCAGGCTCCTTCGGCGCGGCGCTGGCGTCGGCGGCTGGCGGCGCCTCCATCGGCTTCAGCACGAGCGGATCCTCGGGGCGCGCGGTGTCCGAGGCCGCGTCGACCATCACGCCGCGCGAGCCCTTGAAGGTGCCTGCGATCAGCGCGAACGACAGGGGATCCTCGACGAGCTTGCGGATCGCACGGTTGACCGGGCGGGCGCCGTAGGCGGGGTTGTAGCCGGCGTCGCACAGCTGGGCGAGGCCGCGCGCGCTGAGCTCGAAGGCGAGCCCCTGGTCCGCGAGGCGCTTGCCGAGGCCGCCGAGCTGCAGCTGCACGATGCGCTTGACGTCCTCGCGGGTCAGGCGGCGGAAGGTCACGGTCTCGTCGATGCGGTTCAGC
This sequence comes from Pseudomonadota bacterium, assembly GCA_005788935.1. The sequence goes on along the minus strand of SYAK01000561.1, from coordinate 124 downwards.
ATCTCGGGGCGGAAGAAGCCGTCGAGGGCCGCCTGGACGGCCGCGCGCATCTCGGCCTCGGGGGCCTCGGCGAGCTCGACGATGGCCTCGGCGCCGAGGTTCGAGGTCATGACGATCAGCGTGT
>SYAK01000560.1 GCA_005788935.1 Pseudomonadota bacterium | reverse complement strand
GCCGCCGGAGGGGCCTCGACCGGGGCCGGAGCCGTCGCGCCAGGAGCCGTCGCGCCAGGAGCCACCGCGCCGGGAGCCGCCGCGCCAGGAACCGGATCGGCCTCGCCCGTCGCCGGAGCTGCGGGGGCTGCGGCGCCGGGAACCGGAGCCGCTGTGCCTGGGGCGGCCTCACCGGTGGCCGGGGCCGCTGGCGTCGTGGTGCCATCCGCAGGGGTCGCCGCGCCGTCCGTGGCCGGCTCCTCACCGATGGCGCCGATGCTGGTCGGCTGCCGGCTCATCGCCGAGAGCGTCAGCACGAGCACGCCGAAGCCGGCGCCAAGCCAGACTGTCATCTTCGAGAGAAAGGGGACCGCGCCGCGGGCCCCGAAGACGCCGCCCGCCGGCGTCCCGCCGACCGCGCCGAGTCCGCCGCCCTTGCCAGGCTGCAGCAGGATGACCAGCATCAGCAGCAGGCAGACGAAAATGAACAGGATGAGGACGATCGTATCCATCTCGGGAATCTCCGCGGGGGACGGCCGCTCGGGGCGCGTCTTCGTTTCGGCCGGTCTGGTGCCAGGCGGCAACCCTGCCGGGGGCGCGTGCGTAGCAGCAGGTCGCGCGTGGGTCAAGGGGGTCGAGCGCCGGTGGCGCCGAAAGCGGAGGGGGGCGGACGCCCCCTGGGGTGGTGCGACGGATGCCACGGCCGCCTCGCAGGCGGGTGCGCGGCGAACCCTCGGTCATCGGCAGTCATCGGCACGGTCATCGACAGCCGCCATCGACAGCCACCACCGCCTCGCACAGTCGCGAGGCCGGGGCGAGGCGGGCGTCTCGGCGACGGCCCCGCGCACGCGCGTTCGGGCCCCGTCGCCTGACGCGCGGCTCAATCGTTGAGCTCGTTGCTCCACATGCAGCGGTACGGTGCCGTCGTCGTCGCGGCCGTCGGGGTGACGTTCGCGTTCGCGAGGTGATCCCACGTCGACGCCGTTCCGGTCCACTTGACGGTGTAGGTGTGGTCGTAGCGGGCCCAGTCCGAGCTCCAGGCGAAGGTGTTCGAGCCGTTGGGCAGCCCGGACCGGATCATCTCGGCATACTCGGCAAAGGACAGCAGGTGTCCACCACTCTGGTAGCATGTCCGGATGGCGTCGCCGAACTTCGCCGGGGTCCGGTCGAACTTGTCGACCCAGAACTGGTGCGACTGGCCGTTGGCGGTGACGACCTTCGTGAAGCAGCCGCCGTTGCACGTCGCCTCGCCCGGCCCGGTGTAGGCCGTGTCGAGCGGGTACCAGACGCAGCGACCGCGATAGCTGTTCCCGCGGGATCCCCACGTGCTGTAGGTGGGGTGATAGGCGTTGAAGGTCGGATCGCTGTTCCGCCAGGTGACGATCGCGTTGTAGTGCGTGCTGCCACCGTTCGTCCCGAACTCGGCGTCCGAGGTGTGGCTGTAATCGGCGTTGTTGGCGCGCGGCAGGCCGGCCTGAACGAGCGCGACCCAGTCCGCCATGGACGGGATGTGGCCGCCCTGAGCGAGGCACGCGTCAAGGGTCGTAGTCCACGTCTGGAGGGCGGACTCGGTGGTGGTCGACTTGATGCGGGAGCGACCGACATCGACGAACTCGTCGGCGACAGTCCCGGGATAGGTCCCGAGGTCGTCCTTGATGCCGACGCAGCGGAAGCCCGCCGTGTGGCCCTCGACGTTGTAGTTCCAGTCCGCGTAGGCCGTGTGGGTGCCGTCGAAGGCGGTCTGCACGCCAGTCCAGCGCAGCAGCAGGAACAGGAAGTTGCTCCCGTTGTAGCCGCCACGATCCGAGGTCCAGATCCAGCTCGCGCCGCCAGCGCCGTTCGGCAGCCCGGCCTGGATGAGCTCGGTGTAGGTCACCGCGCGCGCCACGCGGGCGTTGTAGAAGGCGCACTCGTTGACGGCCACCCACCAGCTGACAGGCGGGCGGTCATACTTGTCGGCGTTGTAACGACGGCCCTCGGCGGTCCCCGCGAAGCACTCGGCGCCTGGCGGGCCGTGGCACTTGTTGCCGTCGAAGCTCGGCGAGGTCCGGTTGGGCCACACGCACCGATAGCGCTGCAACTCGGCCGCCAGTCCGCTCGGGGAGTTGGCCCCGGTGTCGAGCCGGACGGCCATGTAGCGGGAACCCGTGTAGAACGGCGTGATGGACCAGTGCCAGTTGGTCTCGAGGCCGTTGCCGACCGCGGCCGTCGCGCCCGGACCATGCGACACGCGGGTCAGCTCTGTGACGGTCGGCAGGCGCCCACCTTCCGCGATGCAGGCCGCGTTGGCGTTGGCCCAGGTCGACTGAGGACGCATCTCGCCGTCCCAGGCGAAGCCCCACGCATCGATGACCTCGAAGCCGCGCGCCTGGCCGCCCGACAGACCCGAGGCCTGGAGATCGACGCACGACCAACGGCTGCCATCGAACTGAAGCGCCCGGAAGGCGCCCGTGCACACCGGGGGCTGCCCGATCGAGGACGCGCAGACCCACTGGCCGCTGCTTCGCACGAGCGCCTGCCCGTCGGCGCAGGTGAAGTCGTCCACCGTCCGCCCGCAGTTGCCCGAGGCGTCGCACACCGGCTGCCCGCCCTGGACAAAGGCGGGGGCGCTGATGGCGCTCGAGACCGTGCCGCCACCGAGCCCATCGATGCGGGTCGGCAGGTCGGACTTCCGGGCGTAGGCCTGCAGGGCGGACGCGAGCCCGTCGTTCGTCACGAGGCCCGCGAGGGCCGCGCCGAGCTCGCTTTGCGTGACAAGGCCGGCGAGCTCGGTGGCGAGGGTCGACAGCGTCGCGTAGGCCGCGAGCTCGGTTCTCCGGGCGTAGGGGACGAGGGCCGCGTTGAGCGCGCTCGTCGTCACGACGCTCGTCAGGGCCGCGTCGAGCTCACCCTGCGTCACCGCGTCGAAGTCGAGCTCGCCGAGCGACACGCAACCCGAGGCACACGCGAGTCCAGTGGCGGTGGTGGCGGTCGTCGCGGTCGCGGCCGTGCCAGCGCTCGCCGCGTGATGGGCCGCGAACGCAAACGGCGTCGCCGTCAGCGGCTGCCGTGGGAGCGGCGCTTCGTCCGGTGCGACACCTGGCCCGGCGTCGACCTCGACTTGCAGCCAAACCTGCGTGTTGTCGCGGAAGAGCTGGGCCGTGAGCGGCGCGAGCGCGTCGGTCCCGAGGATGAGGTCGAACAGACCGCCCGTCACCGCGACGCCGGTGAGCGTCTGGGTGAAGAGGCGCGACCCGCCAGTCTCCGCCGTCCAGAGCGAGATCGTCAGCGCGTAGGTGCCGTCGCGCGCGGCGCCCGCGTCATTGGTCAGCTGTCCCTGGACAGTCAGGGTGCTCGGCACCGCGTGCGCGAGGGGCGCGACCGTGAGCGCGAGGGCCGCGGCCGCGGCGAGCTTCAACTTGCGTGTGAGACGCTTCACGTCTGCCTCCCGAGGGTGACCCTCAGCGATGGATTCCAGGGTGAAATCCGAAATGAATCCGATGATTGCCGTTGACGACCAGGCCGACCGGCCCACCATGTCCGGCGCTGATGGAGACGCCGGTCGCGATCGTGCGGTGTCGCGACATGGCGACGCCAGGGATGTGGAGCCGCACGCGCGAGATCCCGCACGCGACCGCTTCCACGGTGCAGCCGCCCTGACCGTCACACACGCCCGCGCTGCAGGCGGCGTCGAGGTGCGAGCAGTCAAGGGCGGCCGCCTCGCAGCGCCCCCCATCGCACGCGTCGTCGACCGTGCACGGGTCACCGTCGTCGCACGCGCCGACCCGCGTCTCGTAGACGCACGCGCCGTCGCCCCCGCAACGCCCGCTCACACAGGCGGCGTCAAGCCCGGGCGGTGGCGTCTCGCAGTCCGCGTCGGTCTCGCATGCACATGTCGGAGTCCCGACGCACGCGCCGTCGGTGCAGACATCGTCGCGAGTGCACGGGTCGCTGTCGTCGCAGGAGACCGGTCCCTCGTCGTTGGCGCCGTCGCAGTCGTCGTCGCGGCCGTTGCAGGTCTCTGCGGCCGGGGACGCGGCGTCACAGGGCGAGAGGCCGCCGACTTCGCAGCGTCGCAGCCCATCGCAGGAACCGAAGGCGTTCTCCGAGACGCAGACCGTGGTCGTGCCAAGCGCGACGGCGAGGTCGGTGCACGGGCAGAGGCCCGCGTCGGGCAGGCACAGCCCATTGACACAGCCGAAGTCGCCCGGGCAGGCGTCATCGCTGTCGCAGGTCGTGGCGCAGAAGGCGCCGTCATTGCCAGCCACCACGCACTCGGCCTCGCCGCCCGCCTGGCGGCAATCGCTGTCCCGGGTGCAGGGCAGGCAGAGGAGGTCGCTGGGGGCCACACACACGTATTCGCTGTCGCTGTCGGTCGGCAGGCAGATCCCGCTGTCGCAGGTCGTGCCTTCGTCGCAGCGTGCGAGGCAGCGGCTGCCGTCAAGGCCCGCGGCACATACACCGGACGCGCAGGCGGCGTCGGTGTCGCAGGGGCATCCCGCGGGTGCGTCGGGCTGGTCGCAGGGGGGCTCGTCCGCGTCCGCCGCGTCCCCGAGCCCGGCGTCGGCGTTCGGCGGCAGCTCGCCCCAGTCTTTGGCTGCGTCACCGCCGCACGCCGGACCCGCCACGCACGGGACCATGGCGAACAGGAATGACGTCAGCGCGAGTCGCGGCCTCATGCGTCGTATCACCCGGGAAACCGTGAGAGCGTGACGAGAACGTGCGGGCGCGCATTTGCGTGCACCACGCCCTCCATGACGCCCGAATGCGACCCCCGCGTCAATCGTGGAGTGTCGGTCCGCGTCGGTCGAGGCGATCCGCCTTGGGGGGTGTGTCTTTTCACCCACCTCGCCGAGGGTGGCAACGCATGGGGCAACCTCACCCACCTCGCCCCAGACCGCGTCGGATGGCTGGACGGTGTTGGACCGCGTGAGACGCCCCGTCCGATGGCCCCCCGCGTCGGCCGGGACCTCCGCCCCGCCGGTCTCGCCGCGTCCGACACCCCCACCCGCCTGCATGACACCGCGACGACCTCGTCGGGGGCGCCTATCCCGTGACACGTCGCGGTGGCCGGTGACGCCCGTCAGCAGCCTGACGAGGGCCGCGCGCCTCGGAGCCGCGCTCAGCGCGATCACCCGATTCTGGCGCATTGACGCTCGCCTCGCGCTCCCGGACACTGGGGCCGACGCGGCGTGGTCCGCCTGCGCCGAACCGCCCCCACGCACCCGCGAACCTGCCCATGTCTCGAGCCGTTCCTCCCCTCGCGCTCCTGCTGCTCGCGGCCTGCGAGCCACACCCACCGACCACGCCGACGCACCTCGCCGCGGCGGTCTCACGGGCGCTCGTGGGCGACGCGCCCGACGGCCTGCAGGCGCTCTTCCTCCGCGGCGACGCCCTCGCGGCCGCCTGCCCCGAACCCGCGGCGCTCGTACGCATGGCGGCCGAGTCCGAGGCCGAGCTGGCGGCCTGCCGAAAGCTCGGAGCGGGCGGTGGCGACGTGGTGGCGGCGGGCGGCGAACCGACCGGCCCGGTCAAGGGGTGCGGGGCGGCGGTCGTGGGGCTCGGCGAGATCCTCGCGGTCGCCGAGGGCGGAGGGCGCGGCGTGTTGATGACGATACCGTCGCCAGTACGGGTCGGCGATCGGTTGTACCTGGCGGGAGGCCTGCGTTGCGTCGAGGTGCCCGACGGTGCGCGCGGGGCCTTCGCGACCATGCTGCGCATCCATGAGGTTCGCGCCGCGTCAGGCGCGTCAACCGGTGACGTCCTGGCGTCCCTCCGCGATTTTAGCGCGCACTGGCAAGCGGCGACCGGGCGTGAGCGGGCCTCACTCGACCGGGCGCTTGCCTGCATGCGGAGCGCCACGCGTCAGGAAGATCTCGACAACTGCACGGCCTCGCTCGGCGGTGCGGCCCCGCTCCCGCTCGGTTGCAGGCGGTACTTCGAGTTCCTGAAGGCCTGCCGGGCCGAGCTGCCCGAGGCGGACCGCGCGAGCGTCACGGCCATCGAGGCCGAGACGCGGACCTCGTGGAACACGGTGGTCGACGATGGTGCCCTTGCCCATCTGTGTGCCGACGAGCTCGCCGCCGCCGTCCGCGACGTCCACGCCTGTCCGAAGGCCACGGCCGCGGCCTTTGAGTCGCCGACCCGGAAGGTCGGGGAGGCGTCAGCCCCGGCTGGCGTGGTTCGGCCCACCGCCGCGCTCGTGGCGTCGCTCGGGCGGTCGCCAGGAGACGAGCTCGCCGCCGCCCGGCTCGTCGTGGCGGCGTTCGCGCGCGGTCCGGGCGAGCGGGCCCCCGAAGCGCTGACGAGCGCGCTCGAGACCGTCGCGGCGGCCGATCCGGCGACCCCGGTGGTCGGGCTCCTGCTGCGCTATGCCTATCTGAAAGACGCCCAAGGGACACCGTTCCTGCATGCAGTCCGCCACGCGCTCGTGAAGCGCGCGGACCCGGACATCACGCCCCGCCTCGTCGCGATCGCGCGCGGAGAAGACGCCGACGTCGCAGCCTTCGCCGCCGCCCATGGCGTCATGCCGTGGGAGCTCACGCTCGGCGCGACGACCCTGCGGCTGCTGCTCGATCGCCTCGACCCGGCGAGCCTTCCCGTCTTCATCGAAAATCTCGAGGCCCCGCTAGCCCAGCCTGCGGGCCTCGATGGCGCGAGCTTCGACGCGTGGCGACATGCGCAGGTCGAGCGTCTGAAGCTGGCGATGTTCGGGGTGGGCCACCTCGCGACCGACGCCGACCTCCGGCGGCTTGGCGCTATCGTGCGCAACCGGGACCTCGACAAGACGAACCAGCGCCTGAACGCGGCCGCGGCCGTCGCGATGGTGGGGACGGTCGCGGCCCAGGACCTGCTGCTCGACGTCTTCGCCAACGAGCGGGACGAGGGCTTCCGGGCGGCTCTCGTTCAGCTCATCGCGCTCGCGCTCGACGACCGACGCCTCGCGCGCTTCGACGCGCTGGTCCAGCCAGACGACACGACCCAGGCCCGCTCGCCCGAGCTCGCACAGGCGCTGACGAAGAACGACGCCCTCCGGATCTTCCTCGGCGTCGTGCGCGCCTGCGGAGATGACCGCAGCTGCTACGTGGCGCGCCTGCGGAACGCCCGACAGGACGACCAGCTGAAGGCGCTCGCGGTCCTCGGGCGCGGACGCTTCGGCAATGACCCCGAGCTACGCGCCGCCATCCTGAAGACGCTCGACCACGCCTCCATCAACAAGACGGACGTCCGCCGGTTCGGCACCCTCGCGCTCGCCCGCCTCGGGACTCCGGACGACGGGCTGGCGCTTGTCCGCCTCGGGGCCTCGCTCGATGAAGAGGAGGATTTCTGGCGCGACGAATACCTGCAGCTCGGGACCGCCATCCGCCGAAGGAAGTCACCAAGCCCCTGACGCGCATGAGCTTTGCCAAAACGGCACGCGTGTCATTCTGGCAATTCGGCCCGGAGACAGCGGGTCGTCAGCGCGCACACCACGTCACCGCGCCGCGGACCTGGATGCGCACCCCGTCGCCGACGCCCACCTCTGCTCCGCCCGCATTCGAGCCGGCCGCACGCGCGACGACCGGCTCGGTGAGGCCCTCGACCGCGAGCCACAGCTCGAGCTCGGCGCCGGTGTAGTCGCGGGCCACGACGCGAGCGCGGACGCCTTCGCGGGCGACCTCGGCCCCGAGCACGAGCTGTTCGGGGCGCAGCAGCGCGACGGCCTCGCCGTCGGGTCCATGGCCCCGCAGCTCGCCGAGCGGGGTGCGGATCCACGCGCCGAGCGCCTCTCCCGGGACCGGGTTGACCTGGCCTGTCGCGCGCGCGACCGCCAGAGAGGCCGGCTTGCCGTAGATGACCTCGGGCGTCGCGACCTGCGCCACGCGGCCAGCGTCAAGGACGGCCACCCGATCCGCGAGGGAGAGGGCCTCGGCCTCGTCGTGGGTGACCAGCACCGACGTGACGCCGATGGCCTTCAGCTGCTCGCGCAGCGCCACGCGCAGCCTGCGCCGCAGGCTCGCGTCGAGGTTCGAGAAGGGCTCGTCGAGCAGCAGGACGCGAGGCTCGGGTGCGAGCGCGCGGGCGAGGGCCACGCGCTGCTGCTGGCCGCCCGAGAGGGCGTCGGGGCGTCGCTCGGCGAGGGGCCGCAGGTCGAACTGTCCGAGCAGCGCGTCGACCCGGGCGTCGCGGGGACGGGCCTCGCGGCCGCGCAGACCGAAGGCGATGGTCTGGCGCACGTCGAGGTGCGGGAAGAGCGCGAAATCCTGAAAGACGAGGCCGACGCCGCGGCGCTCCGGCGGGATGCGGGTGCGCCCGGCCTCGAGGACGGTCTGCCCATCGAGGACGACGGAGCCGGCGTCCGCCTCCTCGAGGCCCGCGAGCGTCTCCTGCACGGCGGCCATGCGCGCGAGCACCGCGATGGTGGTCTT